>NZ_JAAHFV010000018.1:0-16461 GCF_010672755.1 Moorena sp. SIO1F2 | reverse complement strand
TAGGGATTACTCCTAACTATACCGATAGCAGCACGTTGAGCAAGATAAGTGATAATCCAACTAGGGATAACTATCAGCAATCGAAACTACCATCAGGGATTAATCCTAACTATACCGATAGCAATAGTAATAATAAGATAGGGCATCATCCAACTAGCCTTAATTACTCCCAATCCTTGATACCACAAGGGATTGCTCCTAACTATACCGATAGCAGCAGTAACAATAAGATCACTAATCAGACAAATAGCGCTAATTACCAGCAATCCTTGATACCACAAGGGATTAATCCTAACTATACCGATAGCAGCAGTAACAATAAGATCACTAATCAGACAAATAGCGCTAATTACCAGCAATCCTTGATACCACAAGGGATTAATCCTAACTATACCGATAGCAGCAGTAACAGCAATCAACCAAGACCGACTACAGCAGAATTCCCTTTGGTTCCACAGCAAAAGGCTCCCTATCTTCAACACTCCGATCAGGGTAAACTGAATCAAGGAAACCAACTAGCTGCTGAGGTTAATTCAAATCAATTTAATTCAGAAATAATAGAAGCATCAACAGTCAACAGTGAACATCCTCCAACCCTACCGCGAAAAGCATCATCCCAAAGCAAACCGACTATCCAAGTAACCATCGGTTCTATAGACGTACGGGCTAGTAAGCCACCAGCACCACCACGTCGTACTCGTTCTATAAATAGGGCTTCGAGCCTATCTCTCAAGGATTACCTGAAACACCGTAATGGAGGAAGGTGATGAGCAATGCTCTTGCGATCGCAGCAGTTACCAAAACCTTGCAAAAACTGATCAGGCAAGGCATCGAACAGGAAGACGCCGGTGCAGAGGTAAGCACTCAGCCCCTGGATAAAGCTGGAGGAAACGGCAATACTCAAAAAAAGATTAATATCTTTCTCTACCAAAGCTTAGCTAACGCGGCTTGGCGCAATTTAGATATGCCGAATCGGGTCAAGCCAGGGGAAACCAGTAAACCGCCCTTGGCCTTGAACCTCTATTACTTGATTACTGCTTATGGCAAGGATAACGATATCGAAGACCACCGCCTGTTAGGAATAGCAATGCGTATCCTACACGATAATGCCTTGCTCCATCCTAAGCAAATTGAAGGAGTATTGCCCGATAGTGACTTGCACAATCAAGTAGAACGGATTAGCATTACCCCGATCACCCTATCCCTGGAAGAAGTATCAAAACTGTGGGGTACCTTTCAAACTCAGTATCGGATTTCTGCGGCCTATCAGGTTTCCGTAGTATTAATTGAAAGCGCTCAGGCGGTGAAAGCTCCTCTGCCGGTCTTAAGCCGTGGCGAACCAAACCTAAACAACGGTCGTGATAGTGGCATTGCCATTCAACCTGACTTAACCTCTTCCTTTCCTACCCTAGAAACCCTGCAAACTCCCAATCAACAGCCATCCCTTCGTTTGGGTGAGAACTTAACTCTGCGGGGTCATCACTTAGATAGTGAAGAGACTATAGTGGTAGAGTTTAGGCATCCCCGTCTCAGCCAAGCCATTCAACTTACACCGAAGCCAGGGGCTACAGCTACCACCCTGGAAGTTGAGCTTCCTGTTGATGGTAATCAATGGTTGGCTGGGTTTTATACAGTAACAGTTGGGGTTAAGCGCAATGGCAAGCAACAAGTGACTAATGCTCTGTCCTTTTCCCTAGCCCCTAAGATCGAGGAAATGACTATATCTACAGCTACCGGAAACCAGCAGCAGTTGACTTTGACCTGTAATCCACCGGTATGGTTAGGGAAGCCAGACAATTCATCAGTGATCCTAGGACAACAGGTAGGGTTTTTGTTAAGCGATCGCGAATTGTTACCCTTGTCGGAATTTTTGCCATCAGTTACAACTACTTCTTCTGACCCATCACCAGACCAGAAGACCAATAGCCTCGTTTTTGATATCACCGGTATTGCTGCTGGGGATTACTGGGTGCGCCTGCGGGTGGATGGAGTTGACAGCTTACTGGTGAATCGAACAGTTACACCTCCTGTTTTTTACTCAACCGAGAAGCTAACGGTGAGTGGGTGATGGGGAGTGTGGGGTGATGGGGAGATGGGGTGATGGGGAGATGGGGTGATGGGGTGATGGGGAGCTAATCTTGTAGGGTGGGCAAATGGACATGATTCGTGATCAACTTGTCAAATGATCAGAATTTGCCCACCAAACCCTTCTCTAAATGCGTTCGCGTAGCGTGACCGTAGGTCAATCGCGTAGCGTGCGCCAATGCGCAATCGCTTTAGGTTTGACACTGGGAAAATTACTCATGCCAAGATACTTAATGGCTTCACAATTAAATCTTCTCGCTAGATTTGCTGATTATCAGCCCTTAAACTTTCAATATATAATTCAATAGCTTCTGTAATATTATCGATCGCTTCTTCAAAAGAATCTCCTTGAGAATGACAACTTTTTAGGATCGGACAAATAGCGTGATAACCTCCCTCTGATTCTTTTTCCAGAATAACTGTATAATTTTAAATTTGTTTAGTGTTGTTGTCCATAGGTTTTAAACTTATTTGTGATCTATAGCAAAGGGAGTAGGGAGTAGGGAGTAGGGAGTAGTGCGATCGCCGATCTTGTAGATTGGGTTGAGGGAATCTATAGTTTTGATAAAACTGATCGATTCTATGGGAGAGCAAAACCCAACACCATCCCCTTTTTTTCCAGTAAGTATTTGTTGGGATTCCTTGCCTCAACTGGGGAGCTAACACACCCTAATTTCATGATGGTGTGTTGTTGAGCTAAGATTAAAATACGCTCAGCTTTTATCAAAAGCTTATACTTTGCTCCCATTGATCATGCCGAAACTGGATATTATTCATAATGCTGTGAAAAATGCACTGATTAAAGATGGATGGATAATCACTGACGATCCCTATATTATTGAATATAGAAAAACAAAACTCTATGCCGATCTAGGAGCTGAACGGCCCATTGCGGTTCAACGAAATGAACAAAAACTTGTGGTTGAAGTCAAAAGCTTTGTCGGTACATCAAAATTGCAAGATTTAAAAGAAGCTCTTGGTCAATATGATATCTATCGCTATCTTCTGGATGCAGCGCGGTCTTGGGGGTTTCCCCCATGAGCGACTGCATGATGAAACTGCACCTGAACGAAAACTTTATCTAGCTATTAGTAGCATTGCCTACAAAAACTTTTTTACTCAAGATGTGATTCAATTAATAGTCACTAGACATCAACTTCCCTTAATTATTGTAGATACTGAATTAGAAGAGGTAAGACAATGGATAAATTAGCCCAATACCCCAATATTATCAAACAACTATTAACTGACTATATCGAATTATGTCAAAAACGTTCTCAGGAGGCGATTGATAATTTTCTGATTGCGGATGAAGCAAATGGTCACTATATTTGGATGAATTTAGGATGGCAAAATGGAGAAAAAATTACCGGAATGACCGTATATGTTCGTCTTCGAGAAGGAAAATTTTGGATTGAGGAAGACTGGACAGAAGAAGGAATTGCTACCGACCTTGTCCGTGCTGGAGTTCCCAAAGAGGATATTGTCTTAGCGTTTCATGAGCCAAAAATGCGACAATACACAGATTTTGCTGTTGCTTAGGCGATCGCTAATCTTGTAGGGTGGGCAAATGGACAANTGGCAAACCTAGGAGATGATGTGCTTAAGCCCTTCCTCCTAGGTTTGCCATGGCTTGGAATACACCAGTGAGTAATTGATTAATTTGATTTGGTGCTAATTGTTGCTTGATGCCAACACTCATGGTTCGTTGAAACATCCAAGTTACGCCAATATTAGGCTGATAGGGTTGTAGTTGGGCTAAAGCATTCCGGTCTAGCAAATCATAGTCCAAGGCTTCATTAATTCCATTACTTAGACGCTTTAAATGTCTGACCATGGAACCAAATCCACCAAAACTGACTGGTGATTGCCCACCACTGCTATCCCCTATGGGTAAAATCCGATTCCAAGGCATTCTTAGGGGGCTTTTTTGATAGGAAGGAAAAAAGCCAAATAGTACTCGTTTAAAGTCAAGTTGGGATAAGTCTACTCCCTGGTATTCTGGTAACAGACGAAAGTATTCGTCACATAAAAATTCTAAACTAGGACGTTCGGGATTAGCATCTAAGTAGGTAAATAAATAAGTTGTTCTACCATCACGAGCTGGAAATGCTTCCCAGAAATATTGACATTGATTTTGGATAGGAGTGAAGGATACAATTAAATCCCCCATGTCATTTTTAGGATAGCCTTGAGCACAGCTACCAACCACTAAACAAACTCCTTCTGGTTTCTGACCTTGCCTGACTTGCTGCACAATTGGGGAAAAATGTCCCATGGCATCTATCAGTAAGCGAGCTTTAAGTTCGGTTACAGGTTGAAGGTTTGTTTGGGTTGAAGGTTGAAGGTTTGTGTTGGTTGAAGGTTGGAGGTTTGTGTTGGTTGAAGGTTGAAGGTTGGTTTGGGTTGAAGGTTCGAGGTTGGTATCGGTTGAAGGTTGAAGGTTGGTTTGGGTTGAAGGTTCGAGGTTGGTATCGGTTGAAGGTTCCAAGTTAGTATCGGTTGAAGGTTCCAAGTTAGAACTTTCAACCTCCAACCGGTCAACCTCCAAAGGGTCAACCTTCAACCTTTCAACCTTCAACCTTTCAACCTCCGATGGGTTAACTTTTAACCCCATTGAGACGCCATCGGGATGAATAGTGGCTTGTGTAAAGGATGTCTTTTCAAAGAGCTTACCTCCCACAGCTAAAAATTTGGCTTTGAGGGTATCGAGCAGAAAGACTGGGTCAACACCAATGTTGAGTACGTCGTTTACCAAGAAATCAGGACCCTGGAAAAAACTGATCCGAGCTGGGTTATACTCGGATGCGATCGCATTTTCTAATTCCGCCGTTGAGAGTAACTCAAGTTCCAGGAATACCTCCAGTTCTTGGCGAGAGATATTCCACTCTTGGTCTCTACCGCGCAAAACCCCCCGTTCAACTACGGCAACTCGCCAGCCTCGCTGTTGTAGAGCAGCACCAATCAGAATTCCCAAGGTACCGCCACAGATTACTACATCCAAGTCTAGGGTGCCTAATCCCTCTTCGGTTTCTGTAATCACCTCTGGGATTGGAGTTGTGCCATCTCGTAAGGCTTTCCAGACTTTGTCAGCACTGCGCAGGCGTCCGAGAACATCACCAGGTAACTGGGATAGGATTTGTTCGGTTTGACTCATGGATGTTGGTTGATACTTAGATGCTAAGACTTTCTCTGTTTTATTTTAAATTTCCACAAGGCTCAGAGGCTGATGCGATTGACCGTAGGTCACGCTACGCGATCGCACTTAAGCATTCAGCTATCAGCTATCAGTTATCAGCATTCAGCATTCAGCATTCAGCATTCAGCATTCAGCATTCAGCATTCAGTTATCAGTTATCAGTTATCAGTTATCAGTTATCAGTTATCAGTTATCAGTTATCAGTTATCATTTATCAGCTTAAGCGCTACGCGAACAGCCATTGGCCGAAGGCTCACGGCTGACCGCTGACCACTGACGGCTGACCGCTGATTGCTGACCGCTGATCGCTGCATGCTTACGTAGAATCCATCAATCGTGCTCTACAGCTTAAGAGCATCGAAATCTTGAGATTTGTAACAAAATCACTATTCCCAAAACAAAGTATGACAAATTGTCATACTTGAATATTAAAATAATTACCACGACGAAATATTCGTCATTGTTTTGATGCAAAGTGCGAATGGGGGTTTCCCCCTGTTGCCTTGCTCAATCGCTCGTTTAGCCAAAGGAAGCTGTATCCGCCGCCCGGCTTCCTCCCCGCCCAAACTAGGATGGGGTATTCAGCGGCAAGTGAATCAAGAAAATGTTCAAAAAACTAGGTTTAGTTCTTGCTAGTCTCTTACTGGCCATCGCCACCTTTGCGATGTCCGTAGCACCTGCTACTGCAGCTACCGTAGAAGTGGACATGGGTTCGACTAAAGGTTTTCCCATGCAATTTGTTCCTAATGAAGTTACCATTTCTGCTGGAGATACCGTTAAGTGGGTTAATAAGAAGATGTTTCCTCACAACGTAATCTTCGAAGGAGATGCAGCAGACAAATCTCACAAAAAGTATGCCTACAAACCAGGTGAATCCTTTACAGCCACATTTGATCAGACTGGAACTTACAAGTATTTCTGCGCACCCCACCGTGGTGCAGGTATGACTGGCAAAGTTATTGTGAAATAGTCGCATCAATTAAGTAATATATCTCTAGGAATAAGGTGGGCAATGCCCACCTTATTTTGTTAACTTTTGTTATAACTTTGACAGCCTGTCGTTTGACAGAGTTCCTCCTCTTAGTGAACGCTAATATCTGGCTTAACGCCATACTAAGAGGAGAAACACTTTGAAAAAAATACTAATTGCGATTCTGCTAGTTTTCGCTTTAATAACGTTCAGCTTCCCTGATTCCGCTTTAGCTGCTGGTGATGCGGCTAAAGGAGAAGCGGTATTTAACGCTAACTGCAATGCTTGTCATCAGGGCGGTGTAAACAGAGTCATACCCATGAAAAATCTGAAGAAGGAGGCCCTGGAGAAATTTGGGATGTATTCTGCTGCAGCTATCATCAAACAAGTCACAAACGGCAAAGGAGCTATGCCTCGCTTTGGTGGTCGTTTAAAACCCGACCAAATTGAAAATGTAGCTGCTTATGTTTTAGACCAGGCTGATAAGTGGTAGACTGCATTAAGTGACTAGTTTTTAATAAATCATCCCGTAGGGTGCGTTAGGCGCGGTGTTCAATAAACTAGCAACAGTTTAGAGTTTACGCCAGAAGCGCCGTAACGCACCAGCCATGGCTGTTTCAAAATTAATTAAGGTAAGCAGTCAGCAGAAGGATGTCGATGGCGCGGTCTGCGCCCCTCTGTCTTGTCAAGGATTTCAGTGCCACGCCAGTAGGGTGCGTTAGGTGCGGCGTAATCAACTAGCAACAGTTTAGAGTTTACGTCAGGAGCGCCGTAACGCACCAGCCATGAATGAATTAAGAATTTAGAATTAAGAATTAAGAATTAAGAATTAAGAATTAAGAATTGGGAATTCAAGAGAATTCGCGAATGCGCAAAGGTAGGATTTTCAAGTCTCAAGTCTCAAGTTTCAAGTCTCAAGTTTCAACTATCTGGCTGGAATTGCCATAGAGATTGCCCAGAAAGCTGGTGAAGCGGGTGAGGTACCAGTGGGTGCCGTGATTGTAGACAGTGAAGGTAAGTTAATTGCTACAGGAGAGAATCGTCGAGAGCGGGACAAAGACCCCACTGCTCATGCCGAAATCCTGGCACTCCGTGCTGCTGGTCAACAGCTGCAAAGCTGGCATCTTAATACCTGCACTCTCTACGTTACCTTGGAACCTTGTCCCATGTGTGCCGGAGCGATTATCTTAGCACGACTCGGTCTTCTGGTTTATGGTGTGGACGATCCTAAAACTGGCAGCATTCGCACCGTTGCTAATCTTCCTGATAGTGCTTGTTCTAATCACCGGTTGCCAGTAATAGCGGGAATTATGGAATCCGTTTGTCGGGAACAGTTACAATCTTGGTTTACCGAGCGACGCAAAAGACAATAGCAATTCGACCTTGGGTGAGTTGCTGACACCCTTGGGGTTTTAGGGAGTAGGGAGTAGGGAGTAGGGAACAGGGAAGAAAGAACAGGGAAGTCGAACCTGGGCAAAAATTCTTTGTATAGCAGTCGCCAGGGCAGGCGCGGACATGACAAAAGTCTCAAACCTAAGTAAGCGCAAGAGTTTGACTTCTGACTTCTGACTTCTGACTTCTGACTTCTGCTATACCTCCGCAGTCTTCATGGAGTTGCTGATCTGACTCCCGATCTCCCGATCTACCGATCTCCCAATCTACCAACACTTCCAACACTTCCCTCTCTTTCCCTACTCCCTACTCCCTGCTCCCTGCTCCCTTACCCCTAAAACTGATTAACTTTAGCAAGTTAACTTCAGCCACACCATTAATAGCCTTCCTATAGATAGCCAACAGACAAGGGCATGACACCACAAGAAGTGTCCTGTGAGTGTCAAATATTGAGTTCGAAACCACATACAGTAGAAGTGAAGGTTAAGGATTTAGTAAAAACCCTTGATCATTCATAGTTTAGCTCTACTTGCAGTAAGTAGGATTGACCAATGACAACAACGTTAAAAAGCACTTCTGATTATGGTAACGATCACGGTAACCCCATAAAAGCCATGTCTGTAGATTCTGGTATTTGCCACGGGTTAATTAACATTATCTATCCCTTAGCACGGCGTGTTGTCATTCCGTTTCATTTTGGTCAACTTACCGTAACAGGGCAAGAGAACGTTCCTAAGACAGGTCCTATTATTTTAGCTCCCACCCATCGCTCTCGTTGGGATGCGTTAATGGTTCCTTACGCCGTTGGTAAACCCGTAACCGGACGTGACTTGCGGTATATGGTCTCAGCCAATGAAATCTATGGCCTACAGGGTTGGTTGATCCGTCGCCTAGGAGGGTTCCCCGTAAATACTGGACGTGGAGGAATTAGCAGTATCCGCCACACTGTGGAACTTCTGAGTAATGGCGAAGCACTGGTAATGTTTCCTGAAGGCAATATCTTCCGTAATGGTGAAGTAAACCCCTTAAAACCTGGTATGGCTCGTATTGCCTTGCAGGTAGAATCATCTCACCCTGGTATTGGTCTCAATATTGTACCGATTTCTCTTAATTATAGCCAGCCTATCCCTACATGGGGTTGTGATGTCACAGTTACTGTTGGATCCCCGATTAGTGTAGCAGATTATAGTACCAAGTCAGTTAAAAAAGGAGCTGCACAGCTTACCCATGACCTGCATACAGCGATGACCAACTTAGACAAGAGTTATCCACAAAACTGTTCCAAAAAAAAGCTCCTGTAGAGTACAGGAGCTGTAAAAATCACTTAGCTTTAGTTAGCTATTACTTAGCCTTTAATTAGCCTTTCTTAGTCTGATTTAGTATTGAGTTATTCACTCAATCCAATCACCTAGTCAAGGTCAGGCATACTCAGTACAGCTTCAGTTTCACGCTCAATACCTTTCTCGAATCCAGCAGCGGCAGCCCGTGCACGACCAGCGTGCCAGAGGTGACCAACTAGGAAGAAGAAAGCCATCACAAAGTGGAAACTAGCCAACCAAGCACGAGGGTTGACATAGTTGAAGGAATTTGCCTCAGTAATAATACCACCTACAGAGTTGATGGAACCGTTAGGAGCATGGGTCATGTACTCAGCAGCACGACGTAGCTGCCAAGGCTGAATGTCATTTCTGAGCTTGTTAACATCCAGACCATTGGGACCCCGTAGAGGCTCCAACCACGGACCTTGGAAATCCCAGAAGCGCATGGTTTCACCACCGAAGATGATTTCACCAGTAGGAGAGCGCATCAGGTATTTACCCAGACCAGTAGGCCCTTGGGAAGACGCAATGTTAGCACCTAGGCGTTGGTCACGGGCTAAGAATACGAAAGACTGAGCTTGAGACGCTTCAGCATTGGTAGGACCATAGAACTCGCTAGGATAAGCGGTGTTGTTGAACCACACGTAGCAAGAGCAAATGAAGCCCATCATGGACAAGGCACCTAAGCTGTAGGAGAGGTAAGCTTCTCCAGACCAGACAAAGGCACGACGAGCCCAGCCGAAGGGTTTAGTCAGAATGTGGAATACACCACCAAAGATGCAGATCAGACCAATCCAGATATGACCGCCGATGATGTCTTCCATGTTGTTGACACCAATAATCCAACCTTCACCACCGAAGGGAGCATCGACTAAGTAGCCGAAGATCACACCAGGGTTCAGGGTTGGGTTAGTGATCAAACGAACAGCACCACCACCCGGTGCCCAAGAGTCATAAACACCGCCGACGAACATAGCCTTGATCACCAGCAAGAAGGCACCCAATCCTAAGATGATCAGGTGGAACCCGATGATACTAGTCATCTTGTTCTTATCCTTCCAGTCGTAACCAAAGAAGTTAGAATAACTTTCTAAGGCTTCAGGACCACGAACGGCGTGATAAATACCGCCAAAGCCCAATACGGCAGAAGAAATCAGGTGTAGGACACCAATAACAAAGTAGGGGAAAGTGTCAATAATTTCGCCACCAGGACCAACACCCCAACCCAAAGTAGCCATGTGAGGGATTAGAATCAATCCCTGCTCGAACACAGGCTTTTCGGGAATGTAGTGAGCAACCTCAAATAGGGTCATTGCGCCAGCCCAGAAAACGATCAGGCCAGCATGGGAAACATGAGCTCCCAGCAACTTACCAGAAAGGTTGATCAGACGGGCATTACCAGACCACCAGGCGAAACCGGAAGATTCTTGGTCGCGATTGCCCGCAACCATACCAATATTATTAGAGAGCGTTACCACGCGGTAGTACCTCCTCAGGGAACTCAAAGTTTTGGTGAGGTTGGTCTGCTGGAGCCATCCAAGCCCGCAGACCCTCATTTAGCAAAATGTTCTTGGTATAGAACGTTTCAAATTCTGGATCTTCTGCTGCCCGGATTTCCTGGGACACGAAGTCATAGGCTCGCAGGTTCAATGCTAAACCTACAATTCCTACTGCACTCATCCACAAGCCAGTTACTGGCACAAACAACATGAAGAAGTGTAACCAGCGCTTGTTGGAGAAGGCAATTCCGAAGATTTGAGACCAGAAGCGGTTAGCGGTGACCATGGAGTAGGTCTCTTCCGCTTGGGTCGGGTTGAACGCCCGGAAGGTATTGGCTTTGTCACCATCCTGGAACAGAGTATTTTCTACCGTTGCCCCATGAATAGCACACAGCAGAGCACCACCGAGTACCCCGGCTACCCCCATCATGTGGAAGGGATTGAGTGTCCAGTTGTGGAAGCCTTGCAGGAACAGGATGAAACGGAAGATACCTGCTACTCCGAAGCTAGGAGCAAAGAACCAGCTCGACTGTCCCAATGGGTACATCAGGAACACGCTGACAAATACTGGACTTGGGGGAGCACTCCAGCAAAAGTCCTGGGTGTTCGGCGGGAATGCCGCCTGTCGCGAGGGATAAACCCTTGTAATCAAGACGGACACCCCCACCACGAGAACGCAGGTGGGGGAAGCATTCATTAGTCCTCAAAACCTTAATAACTCAAGGGTTACGACTTATTCAGCTCGCCCTAATTATAAATTTAATAATACAGTTAATTTTAGCGATTTGCGACAATTTTAAGTACAAATTATGGTTTTTTGTTGCCTGTTGACTGTTCCCTGTGCCCTGTTCCCTGTTCCCTTTAGCATGCATGCTAAAGCCCTAAGACTGATTTAGCAATATTGAAATAAATCAGCACACCTAAGACATCAACAACTGTTGTAATAAATGGTGCGGACATCAGAGCTGGGTCTAAGCCTAGGTGACGGAACAGAAACGGTAGGGCTGAACCGGCAATTGATGCTAAAAGTGCGATCGCAATCAGACTCACTCCCACCGATAGGGCAACTGAAAAATCTCCTTGTAACCAGTAAGCCCATCCAGTAGCCATCGTACCCAAAATTACTCCTAGTAATAACCCCGCCAGTGCCTCTCGCCAAATCACTTGACCGGGGCCTAAGTCACGAATTTCATCAGTATTTAAGCCGCGAATCACCACCGTAGAAGACTGAGCTCCCACATTCCCACCAGTGCCAGTGAGTAAAGGGATAAAAGCTGCTAGGGCAACAACCTGCTGCAAAATAGACTCTTGAGACTTTATAATCGTACCCGTAACCGTATTAGTGAGTAACAATACAAATAACCAAACTACCCGTCGGCGGGCAACTGTGAATAAATTGGTTTGGAAATAATTATCCCCCTCCGATTGGACACCACCACCAACCGCGTACATATCTTCTGTTGCTTCCTGCTCCAAGATATCAATCACATCATCCACAGTGACAATACCCACTAGACGCTGCTCCCGGTCAACCACTGGTACAGCCAGGAAATCATAGCGTTGGATCATCCGTGCTACCTCTTCCTGGCCCGCATAGGTATAGACATATACCACATCACGAGTCATAATTTCACCCATGGTGGTCTCGGTGGCAGAAATCACCAAATCCCGCAGGGAAACAATCCCAGTCAAGTGTCGAGAGTTATCGGTTATATATAGGTAATATACGACTTCCGAGGTTTTGGCTAAGCTACGAATCTGATCCAATGTCTCGCTAACTGTCAAGTTTTCCTTGAGGGAAATATATTCAGGGGTCATGATTCGCCCTGCTGTTCCCTCCTCATACCCCAACAACAGAGCTGTCGCTCGGCGCTCCTTGGGACTTAACTGTGACTGCAAGCGTCGGACGACCTTAGCTGGTAACTCATCAAACAACCTGGCTCGATCATCTGGCGACATCTTATCTACGATATCCAGTACCTCCTGATGTTTAAACTTCTCAACTAGAGACTGTTGGACACTGGAGTCAAGATTTTCATACACCTCAATGGCCTCAGATTTAGACAATAAACGGAAGGCAATCACTTGCATTGCTTCTGGTAATCCTTCAATCGCTTCCGCAATGTCTACTGGTTGTACTGGTACCAGCACTTGCTTAGCACCCTGAAGATTACCTTGCTCCAGCAGTATCTGCAGCTGAGAACGCACCAGCTGTCGCAGTTCACTACGCGAGATTGTCTGGAGGGAAATTTGGTTTTCAGTCAATGCAAACCCTCCTCTTGAGTAGGTTTTACTTGTTTTTCAGTGCTGACTCAAGTCTAGATGCTTTTGTACCTGCTCCAAGACTCATCGGTAATTGGTAATTGGTAATTGGTAATTAGTACTTGGTAATTAGTTTTATATCAATTTATTAAGAAATGTAAAATACGAACCATTTTTACTGCTAATCAGGTTTCAGTTAACTTAACCAAAGTTAACACAGTTATCAAAACCTTTGTTTCTTAATTGGTCACTGACGCAACTATCCTTTGGATTCCGATATTCACCAATGGCACTACTTGAGGCATTATCGTCGAAGAGTATTTTCAGCGCAATAGTTATTGCATAGTGATCCCATCAAGCTAGATTTCCCTGTACCTGATCCACACCGATATTAATTAATTTATTAATAAAAATGGTGAAATTCTTTCCCTTCTTACCCTTCTCTCCCTCTTCTGGTGTTTCACCACTAAAATCGGATTGCTATCGATGGCCTTTTGGCCATGCTACGCGAACAACTGGTCTAGTCAATAGTATAAATGTACTATTGACTTATTTTGGGTTATAATGGTAAACACAAGCAATTATGATAAATTGCTACTATTAAAGGTTATTTAAATTAGATTTGCGAGTCTAATTATGCTTGATTGTCTCAATGCGGCTCGCTACTTCATCGTAAAAGCTTACGATGATGGCATGGAAGCTGAAATGACCAACATGAAGCTTCAAAAGCTTCTTTACTATGCACAAAGTCTACATCTAGCGCTTTACGATCAGCCATTGTTTGATGAAGAAATTCAAGCATGGCGATACGGTCCTGTGTGTCCTCGTGCTTACAGGTTTTACAGTGAGTTTGAAGCTAAGCAATTACCTATCCCTAAAAAAGACTTCCTCTCCAATATCCCTGATAATAAGATAGAGCTTCTAGAAGAAACTTGGGAATATTTTGGTAGCTACCATGCTTTTAGACTTAGTAATATGACCCATGGCGAGTTTCCTTGGCAAAAAGCTCGCAAAGGTTTACCATCTGACGCTAGCTCAACTGAGCCAATTCTTCGTAAGGATATGAAAGCATTAGGTGAGCAGAAGCTTGATGAAATAGAACGTCAGCACCCTGCATATGAATCGGTGATATCAGCAGTTTTGGAGGAAGCTTTTACTTCATCATCTTCAAATCTTATTTGTAAAGGAGAAGTGAGTGACTGGATCAAATCCCTTCTCGATTGAAGCGTCACATAAGTTCAAGCGTTCTTTAAAAAAACTTGCGAAATTTCACGGGAATAGCTTTGTTGAGCTTGTCACCCAAATCGTAGAAAATTTAAAACAAGACCCATATCCCAGAAAGTACCGCCAAGAACCTTTACCAAAAAAGACTAACTTATATGATGAAGGATGGACATTTCATAAGCTGGAGTTTACGGTGTCCAAAGGTGCTTCTGGACAAATCAGATTGATGTATTTAGTTAATACCACGACATCAGTTATTAAACTTGTTTGGATATACACTCATAAGCAGTTCGAAAAACGCCCTGATGACAAAGATCTTAGGAGTGTGATCCAACAAATTCTAGAGGATTAGCTTTTGCGTTCGCGTAGCGGCTCTAAAGGAGCATCGCATTTCCCGAGTTGCTGCTCCTGGAACAGATAATGCTCTGTGCCTCTGGATTGACTCAAACTCCAGCAGCTAACAACCAACTGCTAATCAATACTAAACTAGAGTAGAGAGAAAGTAGGCGCAGGTGGTTGCGGATTCGCATTTTTCTGCGAGTCTGAGGAAAGTCCGGGCTCCCGAAAGACCAAACTTGCTGGGTAACGCCCAGTGCGGGTGACCGTGAGGATAGTGCCACAGAAACATACCGCCGATGGGAAGGATAAAGGTAGAAGGCTCCAGGATGAATCTATTCTTCCTGCCTTTTTCCTGATTCTTTCACAGGTAAGGGTGCAAAGGTGTGGTAAGAGCGCACCAGCAGCATCGAGAGGTGCTGGCTCGGTAAACCCCGGTTGGGAGCAAGGTCGAGAGGAACTACGGTTGGTCTTTTACCAGTTCCGGATATGGAGAACCGCATGAGGCGTCTGGTAACAGCCGTCCTAGATAGATAACCACCCTCTTTAGTAGCTTTTTCATTGTTGCTAGGGAGAACAGAACCCGGCTTATGTCCGACTTTCTCTCAATTTAGCTATAAGTCGTTAGTCATTAGACTTCTTGCAGACTCTGGTTAGTTACCAAGGACTCTCCGACTCACGACAACAGACACCCATGACCATCAAAGACCCCCGTCGTCAGAAGCAATTAGAGAAGTTAGTTCAAAAGTTAGGACTATCTCAGACAAAAGCTGTGAATTGGTCATTGCTAGATTTAGCACTGACTCACTGTAGTATCTCAGCAGAACACAACTATGAGCAGTTGGAGTTTGTTGGTGATGCTGTAATACGTTTAGCTAGCTCAGAATGGCTATGGGAAAATTATCCCAACTCTTCCGTTGGTGAGTTTGCTGCCATTCGTTCCGTACTGGTAAGCGATCGCATTCTGTCTCAACTCGCTCGCAGCTATGGTCTAGAGCGTTATTTACTGGTTTCCAATAGTGCCGCTGGTAACAAAGCTGGGGAAACATCCCGGTTAGCTGATGCCTTTGAAGCAGTATTGGGAGCATTATATTTAAGTACCCATACCCTAGAATTAGTCCGTCCTTGGCTAGACCCTCACTTACAAAAACTGACTACTGAAATTCGTCAAGACCCCGCCCGCCAAAACTACAAAGATGCTCTTCAGGAATGGACTCAAGCTCACTACAAACTGCTCCCAAAGTATCATCTGACCGAAAACCTGCAAGTGCATGGGGCAAACAACCGCTTCACTGCCCAAGTTTGGCTAAAAAATCGACAATTAGGTGAAGGTACAGGAAGATCGAAAAAAGCTGCGGAACAAGCAGCAGCCAAACAGGCATTTCTGGAATTGAGAGGGCAAAAATGAAAGAAACCGGAGTAGCGATATTGGGAGCAGGTCGCTGGGGGAAACACTTGGTCAGGAATTTCTTGACACACCCTGATGCTTGCTTAGTGGCAGTGGTTGATCCATACCCAGAAACCTTGGCAGCTATTAAAGATAAATATAACCTAGCTCCTGAGGTACGTTTGGCAACAGATTGGGAATCGATACGGGATCTCCCGACAATTGAGGCAGTGGTAATTGCTACTCCAGCAGTTACCCATTACACCCTAATTAAGGATGCTCTACAGCAGGGGAAACACGTCCTAGCAGAAAAACCCTTAACCCTTGATGTAGCTGAGTGTCTAGAATTGTGCCACCTGGCTCAAGAAAAGCAGCGACAGCTCATGGTTGACCATACCTATCTATTTCACCCAGCGGTCAAGCGGGCTCAAGAGGTTGTGAACTCGGAATGCTTAGGAGACTTACGCTATGGATACGCCGCCCGTACTAACTTAGGACCAGTACGTCAAGATGTCGATTCTCTCTGGGATTTAGCCATTCACGACATTGCTATTTTCAACCATTGCTTAGGACAGCTACCTGTTCAAGTCCAAGCTACTGGTAGGGTGTGGCTACAGTTTCAAAAAGACTTTCAAGTTAGCAACTTGCCGGTTACAACAGATAACCTTAAACCCGATAACCTTCAACCCGATAACCTTCAACCTCCTAACCTTCAACCTCCTAACCTTCAACCTCCTAACCTTCAACCTCCTAACCTTCAACCCAATAACCTTAAACCTTCAACCCCA
>NZ_JAAHFV010000179.1:0-13041 GCF_010672755.1 Moorena sp. SIO1F2 | reverse complement strand
GTTATTTACCATAGTAATCGGGAAGGGGTAATCGGGAAGGGGTAATTGGGGATTGTTCTAGCAATGCTCATAATTATTATAACATTAAATTAAATTTATAGGGAGCTTGATAGCAGATAATCTATAACAATAATATCCCCAATCAAGTCAGTAAATTTTAGAGCATGTAATCGGAAGCATTAATGGAATCATCGTTATGATAACTGACAGATTAATTATGATTATAAACTACTAATTATTAAAACAATCTATAAAACTAGTTATATTTGATCAGGTTTAAAAAATCAGCTATAATTATAGTTATAGAGCAGTGCTAAATGATTATTGATAACTTATTGATAACTAGTTATACTTACCTTATGTTCCCCGTTACCTATGTTAACGAGGATGTTAACGTTTAACTTATAAATTGCTATATAATAAGGGGTCACCATGCAGCACTAACTTACAGTTTATCCACTATTTGTCCACTAGCTAGATTGTCGCTATAAATTATGTCAGACCAATCCCGTCCAGAACCACAAAGCACTTCAACTCTAGAAGAAATTCGCACCACACGGCTTGAAAAAGTTGAACAACTCAAAGCAGAAGGATTAATCCCCTATGCCTATAATTGGGAATCTACAGCTCAGGCTGCCGAATTGCAGCAAAACTATGCTGACCTAGGCAATGGCGAAGAAGTAGATGTGGAAGTGGCTGTTGCTGGTCGGATTATAGCTCGTCGTGTCTTTGGTAAATTAGCTTTCTTCAACATTCAGGATGAGACCGGTACAATTCAGCTTTACCTGGATAAAAAGAGAATCACTGCTAAAATGGCAGACCTTCCTAATGCTTTCAATATTCTCAAAAAACTCACTGATACTGGAGATATTATTGGGGCAAAAGGAACCATCAAGCGTACGGAGAAAGGGGAACTCTCGATCTATGTCAAGGAGTATGATATCCTGACCAAATCTCTGTTACCTTTACCAGATAAGTGGCATGGTTTGACGGATACAGAAAAGCGCTATCGTCAACGTTATGTTGACCTAATTGTTAATCCTGATGTCCGGGAAACCTTTCGTCGTCGTGCCAAAATAACTGCTTCTATTCGGCACTATTTAAACCAACAGGATTTTATTGAAATTGAAACTCCGGTACTTCAGAGTCAAGCTGGTGGTGCAGATGCCCGTCCTTTTATCACCTACCACAACACCTTACAAATGGACTTGTATCTACGTATTGCTACGGAGTTGCATCTGAAGCGACTAATTGTTGGTGGTTTTGAAAAGGTGTATGAGTTGGGGCGTGTTTTCCGCAATGAAGGAATTTCGACTCGTCACAATCCGGAATTCACCATGATTGAAATCTATCAGGCTTACGCCGATTATAATCAGATGATGGTGTTGACGGAAAATCTAATCAGTAATGCTGCTAAGGAAGTGTTAGGTACACTAACTATTAACTACCAAGGTGAAGTAATTGATCTAACTCCCCCTTGGCGTAAAGTAACGATGCACGAGTTAGTCAAAGACCAAACTGGTTTAGATTTTGATAAATTCACCAATATTGAGCAGGCAAAAGCAGCAGCCAAAGATGCTGGTGTGGAGGTTCCCAATGATTGCTATTCTATTGGCAAATTGCTCAATGAAGCCTTTGAGCAAAAGGTAGAAGAAACGTTAATCCAACCGACTTTTGTTCTGGATTATCCTGTGGAAATCTCTCCCCTCACTAAACCCCATCGCTCAAAATCAGGTTTAGTGGAACGGTTTGAATTGTTTATAGTAGGAAGAGAAACAGCAAACAGTTATTCTGAGTTAACTGATCCGATAGATCAACGGCAACGACTAGAAGCACAAGCAGCCAAGAAAGCAGCAGGAGATTTGGAAGCTCAAGATGTTGATGAAGACTTTCTCGCTGCCCTGGAGTATGGTATGCCTCCCACTGGTGGTTTAGGTATTGGTATTGACCGTTTAGTGATGCTACTGACTAATTCACCGAGTATTCGGGATGTGATTGCTTTCCCATTGCTGAAAAGTACCAGTGCTGTGATTAAATCCTTCGACTACGATGTAGACAAAAAAATTCTTCGGCTTGAATTTAATAATGGTAGTATCTACAAGTATCGAGATGTACCAGAGGAGATCTACAATGGTTTGAAAGATAATCCTTCTATCGGTCAGTATTTTAATACCCATATCCGCGAAAAATATGGCTTCGACCGAGAAATTTAGTGTCAGGATTCAGCCCAAGGCTCATTAGCTATAACCTAGTGACTTGCTGTTGGATTATAAGTTTAGCGGTCAGATGAAAATTTAGTTCTTAATCAGCGATTAGCTAACCCTGTGCAAAGCTAATCGCTTGTAGGTTAGATAGATTAAAGTAAAGCATTGACAAATAAACAAAAATGTGCGTAGGTAAGGATTGATAGTGCGTTCGTGCTTTGCTAGACCAGGGATCACTAAATTCACGAGTCATTTATCAAAGACTTTTGAATTTTTCATTAACAATGAACAGGTAACAGTTAACAATAAAGAATTAGCAGTAAAACCTGTAGCTAGCTTGTAATGAACATACGCACTGTCTCTACTAAGCCCTTTACAGACCAAAAGCCCGGTACTTCCGGACTCCGTAAGTCGGTCACCGTTTTTCAGGAGCCCCATTACCTAGAAAACTTTATCCAGTCTATCTTTGACTCCCTAGAAGGCTGTGAAGGTCAAACCCTAGTTGTAGGGGGTGATGGTCGCTACTACAATCGGCAAGCAATTCAGACCATTCTCAAAATGGCAGCCGCCAATGGGTTAGGTCGGTTGTTAGTCGGTTGTGGTGGTATTCTGTCTACCCCAGCAGCATCTTGTGTTATTCGCAAGCATAAGGCATTAGGTGGCATTATCCTCTCGGCTAGCCACAATCCTGGGGGTCCAAAGGGTGACTTCGGTGTCAAGTATAACACCAGTAATGGTGGACCAGCACCAGAAAAGGTGACGGAAGCTATCTATGCTCGGAGTAAAGTCATCGATAGTTACAAAATCCTAGACGCTGCGGATGTGAATCTAGACCGACCAGGTGCATTTACTCTGGGAACCTTGAGCGTTGAAGTGATTGACCCAGTTGAGCCTTATACTCAATTGATGGAGTCCCTATTTGACTTTGACCGCATTCACCAGCTACTAACCTCTGGAAAATTCCGGATGTGTATGGATTCATTACATGCGGTAACTGGTCCCTATGCCCATGCTATTTTTGAACAACGCCTAGGGGCACCAGAAGGTACTGTACTTAATGGTATACCGTTAGAAGATTTTGGCGGTGGTCATCCTGACCCCAATTTAGTCTATGCTAAGGACTTGGTGGATATTCTCTATGGTGATAATGCCCCAGATTTTGGGGCTGCTTCCGATGGAGATGGCGATCGCAATATGATCCTGGGAAGCTCGTTCTTCGTTACCCCCAGTGATAGCATAGCTGTGTTAACCGCCAATGCCCATCTGGTACCTGGTTATAGTCAAGGTTTAGCAGGGGTAGCCCGTTCCATGCCCACCAGTGCTGCTGTAGACCGAGTGGCAGCTCAGTTGGGTATTGATTGCTATGAGACCCCAACAGGTTGGAAGTTTTTTGGCAATTTATTGGATGCAGGTAAAGCCACTTTGTGCGGTGAAGAAAGTTTCGGCACTGGTTCTAACCATGTACGGGAAAAAGATGGACTTTGGGCAGTGCTATTCTGGCTCAATATCCTGGCAGTGCGGGGTGAATCAGTGGAGCAGATTGTCCGTAGCCATTGGCAAACCTATGGTCGTAATTTCTATTCCCGCCATGACTATGAAGAGGTAGATGGGGCACGAGCTCAGGAACTGATGGAGCGTTTGCGTTCAAGTGTGCCAGACCTGAAAGGACAACAATTTGGCTCTTACCAGGTAGAGTATGGTGATGACTTTAGTTACACAGACCCAGTAGATGGGAGCGTCAGCCAAAAGCAGGGGATTCGGATTGGCTTTACTGATGGCTCTCGGATTATATTCCGCCTATCTGGTACTGGCACAAAAGGGGCAACCCTACGCCTCTATTTAGAGAGCTATGAGCCAGATTCCACTAACCATGACGTGGATACTCAACAAGCATTGGAACCACTGATTTCCCTTGCCCATGAGATTGCCCAGATTCGGAAGTTTACAGAGCGGGAGGTTCCCACTGTAATTACCTGAGGTAAAGAAAGGAACACGGGTAATAGGTAAGGTAATAGGTAATAGGTAATAGGTAATAGGTAATAGGTAATAGGTAATAGGTCAAACCCCGACCAGTTACCTATTACCCATTAGCCGTTACCAATGAGTAACTGTCTCGGTAATAGTGGATAGCCTAGATTTCAAGAGCAACAGATTTTTATTCCTATAAAAAGTTTCATCATTGTTTCATTTAGCTCATTTCCACAGATGGTTTTTGGAGATTTCGTCCAATAAAGACCTAGCTGGCTAGGTTTGGAGATTTAGGTTTGAAGATTATTTATTGTACATTAGTGAATTTTTAAACTGATATTAAATACCCTTATGTTAACCTTTTCAGCTTTCCGTAACTCAGCATTATTCGAATGCTTACCTCTTTTATTCAAAAACACCTCAAGTAGCCTGCGCTTAGCCCATTAGCTGATAGCTGATAGCACCTCAAGTAGCGTGGGCGTAGCCCATTAGCTGATAGCTGATAGCTTACCCACTAACTGCTCTGAGGCACGGGAAAATTCCTCATTCATAATTCTTAGCTGAATGATGTTATATAATAATTAGTTTTTGCTCAGGATCAACTCAGTAAATTTTTCATAAACTTTTATGAAAATTTCATTAAAATCCCTATTTTGATAGTGACATTTACGGATTTTTATGCCATTTATACTAATGGTAGGATTTTTTTTAAGTCAAAACGCAAAAAAAAAATCTGAAGCCTAGAACCAAACTACTTTTTTGACTAGGTCATCTTTTAGGGATGAGATTTGATCAGGGAATGGTTAGCCAGTCAAACTCTAGAAAAGGCTTCAAAAAATTTATCCACTGGAACTGGATAAATTTGAGCAGGGCATCTTTGAACTATTAAAGAGGGTGTTTTCCCCTTATCCATATATCTAGAAACATGTATCTAGAAAGGTACTGTAGTCTAGATACATCGATAAGCATGATTAAATTTGCCCCAAAAGTTCACAGATAAAGTGCACAGACTCTTATCTCATCTCATCCTAGGGACATTGAGTAATGCCAGTTTAGTTACACATCCCGTGACTTACTAAGTTGGGATGGAATAATTAAAAATTTTTTGGTGCATTACGACGGAAAATAAAAGCCAACCACTGTAAACACAGATAACTTTTGGGAGAAAACTATCTTATGGTTCTGATTGAAGCTGAAAGCGATCGCGTAACGCGAATAAACTACGATACAACCAGTGCAAATGGTATTGATACCGTTGCTTCAGGCGGTCGAGCCGTCCAGATTTCAAACTTTAATGACCCGGTTGAAGAAAACCCTGGTGTGCTTAGATTTGAATGGACAGCAGAGGATGGAGCTGCTGGTAAATACGATATTAGTATTGCCTACTTTGACGAAGTGGATGGGGAATCTGAACTGACATTTAGTGTCAACGGACAGGAAGTTGGTACATATGTTTATAATCTAAACTTACCTGGGATTACAGCTGAGCCAAGGAATTATGTCCCTCTGAGCGGTGCCAATTCCAGTAGCACACTAACTGCTCAGGCTAATCCAAATGCCATTTTTAAGGACGTAGACCTTGCTCCAGGGGATGAAATAGAAATCTCGGTAGTGGCAGATAGCCTTAATAATGATGATAATTTCGAGCTAGGGCGACTTGATGCCATTGAAATTACCCCAGCTGAAGAGATTCTCCCCAGTTTGGATCTGTTCTGGCATAATCCTGTCAGTGGACAAGTTGGTGTGTGGACTCTAAATCAACAGGGCACTAGCGTCGAGACCGCAGCGTTCATTACCGATCAAAGTGGTCAAGAGTTGTTGGTACCAGAGAACACTGGATTTGAAGCCCGTGGTGTTGTGGATTTAGGCGATGGTAGCAGGAGTCCTCTGTGGCGTAATACCGAAACCGGCGGTGTTGCCATTTGGAAGATGGAAGGCTCCGAGTTGCAGGAGGCAATAACTATTGACCCACCAGCAGATGGCCCAGGATCAAACCTCGACTGGGAAATCCGTGGCACCGGAGATGTTTACAGTGGTGGTGCAGAAGAAATCTTCTGGTACAACACATCTACTGGAGAAATTGCTGTTTCGGAGATAGATGAAACCGGGTTTCAGAATGCTAGGTTTATTACGGATACCAATGGTGACAAGATGACCATATCACCTGACAATGACTGGCAGTTACTTGCGGCTGGAGACATGGATGGCGATGGTGACGCAGATGCTATCTGGCAAAATATGACTACCAAACAGTTTGCCTACTGGAACCTCGAAGGCTCGGAGTTCCAGAACGCAGTGCCGATCGATTCCCCAGCGGCAGACGGTGGTTGGGAATTCCGTGGGGCCTATGACGCTAACAAAGATGGTACTGATGATTTCTTCTTCCGTAATTCCCTTTCTGGACAGAATGGCATCTGGATGATCAAGAATGACTCAGTGGATCAATTTGTTTCTATCACTCCGGTCGAAGATACTAACTTCTCCTTCTACGTTTAGGATAGTCAGCAGCTAGCTTTACTGTTGTAATTAAAGTCAAGAAAAACCCACCCCTTCTGCTTAAGTTCAAGGGGTGGGTTGTTTTTTCGCTATTTGCTATAACCCCTAAGGTAAGCATTCAGCCTATATTCTTAGAGGTTGTCTGAGAAGTCCCATTTGCTACATCCAAGCCCCCGTTGGTCCCCCAATTTTGGGGGACTTTTAGAAGCAAATGGACTCTTCCCCCAAAGTTGGGGGGCTAGGGGGGCAAAATTCAGTATCAAAAAACTTTTCAGATATCCTCTTAGGTAACTTGATCTTATATAAGGTTTTTTTTTGATCAGTACCAACTCAGTAAATTTTTTATAGATTTTTATGAAGTTTTCATGAAAATCGCTAATTTGATAGTGACATTTACGGATTTTTCTGTCATTTATACTAGTGGTAGGATTTTTTTTTAAGTCAAAACGCAAAAAAAAATAGGAAGCCTGGAACAAAAATATTTTTTTGAGTAGATCATCTGTTAGGGGTGGAATTGTATCAGGGGATCGTTAGCGAGTAAAACTATAAAAAAGGCTTCAAAAAAATTATCCAGTTTCACAGGATAATTTTGAGCAGGGCATCTTTGAACTATTAAAAGGGGTGTTTTACCCTTATCGATGTATCTATAAATAGGTATCTAGTAAGGTATTCTACTATAGATAAATCGATAAGCATGATTAAATTTTCCCCAAAAGTTCACAAACAAAGTTCACAGACTCTTATTCCATTTAATGGCAGGGACTTTAAGTAATGCCAGTGTTGTAAGTTACACATCTCGTAACTTACTGAGTTGGGACTGAGTTGGGATGGAGTAATTATAAATAAATTTTTTGGTGCATTACGACAGAAAATAAAAGCCAACCACTGTAAACACAGATAACTTTTGGGATAAAACTATCTTATGGTTCTGATTCAAGCAGAAAGCGATCGCGTAACACGAGTAAACTACATTAGTGAAACTATTAGTGACGATGCTTTCAACGTTGAAGTTGTCCGAATAGAAAACTTTGATGACTCGGTTGGACAACCCGGTCTGCTTACATTTACATGGACAGCAGAGGATGGACCGATTGGTAAGTATGATATTAGTATTGCCCACTTTGACGAAGAGGATGGGGAATCTCTACTGAGACTAAAAGTCAATGGAAAGAAAGTTGATGAGTATTCTTTGGATGAACAATTCTCAACTAATGTTGATGTGTTTGAACCTGTTCGTGAGAATTATGTCCCTTTAACGGGTGGCAATAAAAGTGGCACACTAACTGCTGAGAATAATCCAAATCCCATTTTTAAGAGCGTAGACCTTGCTCCAGAGGATATAATACAAATCTCGGTAGAGGCAACGACGAACAGGATGCCGAGCGAGGGGAGTTACGAGCTAGGGCGAATTGATGCCATTAAAATTACCCCAGCTGAAGAGATTATCCCCAGTTTGGATCTGTTCTGGCATAATCCTAATCCTAAGAGTGGAAAAGTTGGTGTGTGGACTCTAAATGAGGAAGGCACTAGCCTCGAGACGGCAGCATTCATTACAGATCAAAGTGGTCAGGACGTGTTGGTACCAAACGATCCATTTAAAGCTCGTGGTGTTATAGATTTAGTTGATGGTATCAGGAAACCTCTGTGGCGTGATCCGCATACCGGCGGTGTTGGGTTTTGGAACATGGAAGGCTCCGAGTACCAGAATGCAATAACTACTCAGGCACCAGCGGGTCAACCAGGTTCAAACCTCGACTGGGAAATCCGTGGCACGGGAGATGTTAACGGTGGTGGTGCAGAAGAAATTTTCTGGTACAACAAATCCAGCGGAGAAATTGCTGTTTGGGAGATAGATGAAAACCAGTTTAAGAATGCTACGTTTATTACGAATACCAATGGTGACAATATGATAATATCACCTAAGGATCCCTGGCGGTTAGTTGCGGCTGGAGACATGGATAACGATGGTGACGCAGATGCTATCTGGGAAAATATGAATACCCGAAAGTTTGCCTACTGGAAGCTCGATGGTACTGTTTACCAGGAGTCAGTGCTGATCGAGTCCCGAGCAGCAGACGGTCCTTGGGAATTCCGTGGTGCCTATGACGCTAACAAAGATGGTACTGATGATTTCTTCTTCCGTAATTCCCTTTCTGGACAGAATGGCATCTGGATGATCGAGAATAACTCACTGGATGATATTGTCGTCATCACTCCGGTCGAAGATACTAACTTCTCCTTCTACGTTTAAGATAGTAAGCAGCTAGCTTTACTGTTGTAATTAAAGTTCCGAAAAACCCACCCCTTGAGCGTAAGCAGAAGGGGTGGGCTGTTTGTTCACTTCAATCTGAGTCTAATATCTCCGAGTTTTAGGGCAAACGCATCTAATCGTCAGAAAAATTTTGATGATTCTTTGATTGAGCTGATTTCCATAGATGCTTTTTGGAGATTTCGTCAAGTCAAGACCTAGCTGGCTACATTTGAACATTATTTATTGTAAATTAGCTGAGGGGGTGACATGAGCCCTAAAAAGCTTAGTATATAAGGCTTTGATGCCAATGAGCTATGGGTTGATACAGTCCCAAATTAACCCTCCTTTCATTTAATGGCAAGCTCAAACCCTTATAACATAGTCCAAGGTCGCGCCCAAAACAGAATGTATCTTTTAGGTGCGACCCGTGGCGAATTTAATTCGCCACGGGTCGCACCTCTGCATCGCTAAGTAACTTATGGGCTGAAATTATTACCCAGTAAGGATTTCAGCTTGCATGTCACCACCCCAGGTAAATTAGTTAATTTTATTACTAATCTCAAATTTTGCACCACAGTAAATTGATTGGGGCAAAAACTTGTGTGCACACCTCAATGACTGAATGAAAGAGGGACTGAATGAAAAAGGTAATTCTTTAACCCGGATTTGGTATAACCCCTAACTGCTCTGAGGCAGGGGAAAATTACTCATTCATAATTCTTAGCTCACTGATGTTATATAATAATTATTTTTTGCTTAGTACCAACTCAGTAAAAATTTAATAAATATTTATTAAATTTTAATTAAAATATCTAATTCCATAGTGACAATTACGGAATTTTATGGCATTTATACTAGTGGTAGGATTTTTTTTCAGTCAAAACGCCAAAAAAAAAATATGAAGCCTGGAACAAAACTAATTTTTTGACTAGGTCATCTCTTAGGGTTGGAATTTTATCAGGGTATCGTTAGCCAGTCAAAATCTAGAAAAGGCTTCAAAAAATTTATCCAGTGAAACTGGATAAATTTGAGCAGGGCATCTTTGAACTATTAAAGGGGGTGTTTTACCCTTATCGATATATCTAGAAATAGGTATCTAAAAACATGTATCTAGAAAGTTACTGTACCCTAGATACATCGATAAGCATGATTAAATTTTTCCCCAAAAGTTCACATATAAAGTGCACAGACTCTTATCTCATCTCATGGCAGGGACGTTGAGTAATTCCAGTGTCTTGATGCAGTCGCTCATGGGGGAAACCACGGCAGACCGCGAGTGGGGGAGACCCCCAAGACCGCACTGCCTCCCCAAGACCGTAATGGTGCGTTTGACCCGTAATTAAATTCGCCACGGGTCGCACCTCTGCATCGCTTTTGTAAGTGACACATCCCATAACTTAGTTAGTTGGGATGGAGTAATTAAAAATTTTTTGGTGCATCAGGACTGAAAAGAAAAGCCAACCAGTGTAAACACAGATAACTAACTTTTGGGAAAAAACTATCTTATGGTTCTGATTGAAGCAGAAGGCACTCGCGTTACGCGACAAAACTACGGCATAACCGGTTTCAACAATATTGATCTCGTTGCTTCAGGGGGTCGAGCCGTCGAGATCTCAAACTTTGATAACCCGCAAGGAGAACCCGGTGTGCTGACATTTACATGGACAGCACAGGATGGACCGGCTGGTAAGTATGATATTCGTATTGCCTACTTTGACGAAGAGGATGGGGAATCTCCACTGACATTTAGTGTTAATGGACAGGAAGTTGGTACATATGTTTTTAATCTAAACATACCTGCAAATACACCTGATCCAACAGCTGAGCCAAGGAATTATGTCCCTCTGAGGGGTGGCAATTCAAGCGGCACCCTAAGTGCTGAGGATAATCCAAATAAACCCCTTTTTCAAAACATAGACCTTGCTCCAGGGGATGAAATACAAATCTCGGTACTGGCAGATAGCAATAATCCTGAATTGAATTTCGAGCGAGGGCGAGTTGATGCCATTGAAATTACCCGAGCCCCCAGTGTGGATCTGTTCTGGCATAATCCTGTCAATGCACAAGTTGCTTTGTGGACTCTAAATGGCCAGGGCACTAGCGTTGAGACGACAGCGTTCATTACAGATCAAAGTGGTCAGGAGGTGTTGGTACCAGAGAACGCTGGATTTGAAGCCCGTGGTGTTATAGATTTAGGGGATGGTATCAGGAATCCTCTGTGGCGTAATAAGATGACTGGCGCTGTTGGGGTTTGGAACATGGAACGCTCCGAGTTCCAGGATGCAATCACTACTCAGGCACCAGCAGGTCAACCAGGATCAGACCTCAACTGGGAAATCCGTGGCACCGGAGATGTTAACCGTGATGGTGCAGAAGAAATTTTCTGGTACAACACATCCAGCGGAGAAATTGCTGTTTGGGAGATAGATCAAAACGGATTTCAGAATGCTACCTTTATTACGGATACCAATGATCAAAATATGATCATATCACCTAGTGATCCCTGGCAGTTAGTTGCGGCTGGAGACATGGATGACGATGGTGACGCAGATGCTATCTGGCAAAATATGAATACCCAACAGTTTGCCTACTGGGAGCTTGATGGTACTGTTTTCCAGGAGCCAGTGCTGATCGATGCCCGACCCGCAGACGGTCCTTGGGAATTCCGTGGTGCCTATGACGCTAACCGAGATGGTATTGATGATTTCTTCTTCCGTAATTCTGTCACTGGACAAAATGGCCTGTGGACGATCGAGAATGACTCACTTGGTCAGATTGTCGTTATCGATACGGTTCCAGATCTCAACTTCTCCTACTACGTCTAGGATAGTCAGCAGCTAGCTAATGGAACTTGCGTGTAAAAAAAATACCAATTAAAGTAGGGTGGGCAAAGTAATATAATTTAGAATAATCAAAAGAAACAAACTGTTGTTGCCCACCCTACAAGCTAAAAACTGGTATTTTATTTTTTGGCTACTCTCTTACTATTGTAATTAAACTAATGAAAACCCACCCCTTCTGCTTAAGCTCAAGGGGTGGGTTGATTGTTCACTCAAATCTGAGTCTAATATCTCCGACTGTTAATCACTTCGTAGTCAGGTAAATCGTTAATTGTTAGTTAATTGTTATTTAATTTTTATAGCGGTTTGCGATTTTGTTAAGTACATAGTTATGGGTTTTTATGGAGCAGGGAACAGGGAGCAGGGAACAGGGAACAGGGAAAACAATCCTGTGTACCTGATAGTTATGCAAACCGCTATAGTTAATTTTTAGTTATTAATTAAAACTGTCAATTTTAAATTTATTGATAACATATGTGGGATTCAGTGGTAATAATTCAGTTAAAGACCAAATACTTAGGTTCAGTTGCTCAGCAATTTGTGCCTCAAAAGCGTGAATTGATATCGAAATCATGGAGTCGGTTTACGATCCCAGTCAACGGATGTGGTTTTTAATTCCCGACCACCCCACATTTCCGTCTCGAAAGTAGCACTTTCTCCAGCACTGAGGTTAGGGGGATTGGTGTACATGGAGCTGGTGCCAATTACACTGCCGTCATCATCCAGAATTTCATAATTTACTCGGGTCGAGTAGACAGTGACTGATTACACCCAAAGATAGAACTACAGACGAGATCGCTACTTTACTACGAAACATGATCAGTCTCCTGGTTTGAACCTTGAAGTTTGTAATGTTAATACTGAGGTGTTTCGGTCATTGGCTGACTCGAATTCAACCTCTACTTACATTTCTGAAGCCCATCCAAGTTTTACGCAGTGGATTGTCTAATCTTTACAAAACTAAAAAAAAAGCTCTGGTCAGACTTGGCATAAAAAGCCGGAAAAGTGCCTAAAACGTAGGGTGCGTCAGTAATGCACCCTACTCGTAGCATCAGAAGAAACCATGGCGACCAATGAGCAGATACCCTGAATGGGACCGAGTGCGATCGCTTTCAGCAGGTGATCAGCTTGGTTAGCAAATCCTGACCAGGTTACTCCTAACCCTCCCAACACAGGGTTAATATCATGTCAGGTTGAATACCCATAATTAAGGAGAGGGTGGGACCCACCCCTAACCCCTCCCAGGAGGGGAATGTGGGGAGATGGGGAGATAGGGAGATAA
>NZ_JAAHFV010000178.1:0-13086 GCF_010672755.1 Moorena sp. SIO1F2 | reverse complement strand
TTAGACAAATGATTTGAGTGCTGAGGGCGTCAGTGGGTCAGTTGTGAGTTATGAGTTGTGAGTTATGCCAAATCCCTTACATCGATGGGGAAAACCAATAACTTTGCTGCTGTTGTGGTTAGCTGTACAGTTAGTCATCAAGCAAGGGGTGATGGCGACACCGACAGTAGTTGAAGTAGTTGAGAAACCGGAATCCTTTCGACAAAAGATTTGTCCTGCTGACTTAACTACAGCCATTGATGCCATAATCAGTCGTCCCGAATTTATGCGATCGCGTTGGGGGATTTTGATTCAACCCTTAGCCGACTCAGCTCCCCTCTACAGTCTTGAATCAGAACGTTTCTTTATCCCAGCATCCAATATCAAACTCTTTACCACAGCAGCAGCGTTACGTCAACTAGGTGAGCAATACCGGATTCGCACACCGGTTTATGGTACTGGCACTAGCCCCTATTTGACGTCCTTACGAATTGTGGGACAAGCAGACCCAAGCTTAAGCAATACCCAGTTAACAGATGTGGCACAACAACTAAAGGGTCAAGGGGTAAGGTTGGTGCAACAGTTAATTGTAGAAGATGGCTATACTCCCTATGGTATTATCAATCCAACCTGGGAGTGGAGCGATAGTTATCTATACTATGGCGCTTCGGTTAATCGACTTATTCTCAATCAAAATACTGTTGGACTAACCCTATTGCCCCAACAGCCTGGTAAACCATTGCGCGTTAGTTGGAGTGATGGGGTAGCGGCTAGACAGTGGCGTGTGGATAATCGTGCTGTTACGGGTAAGGCGGGAATACCATACTCAGTGGAAATAATGGGAGTTTTAGGTGAGCCGGTGTTAGTGATTAACGGTCAACTGGCAGCAGATGCTGCACCAGACTTTTGGGGGTTAGCAGTTCGTGACCCAGCCGATTATTTCCTGGAGTCCTTCCGCCGTATCCTGGAAGCTGAGGGAATTGCGGTGATTAAGGCACTGGTAAAAGACAGTTCAGCTGAGATGGTCAGATCATCAGATCAGGGGATGGGAAGAGAGGTTAATAATAGATTGCCTTCTAATGTTAATAATACAGAAATAACCAATACACAAACAACCACAGAGTTGGCAGCAGTAGAATCTCTTCCGTTAGCGCTATTGTTAAAGGAAATCAATCAGCACAGTAATAATTTGTATGCTGAGGCATTATTGCACCAACTGGAAACAGAGGTAGGGAGTGAGTCTAGCCCTAAGTTGGGTCTGGTCGCGGTTCAACAGAGCTTAACAGAGTTAGGGGTTGACCCAAAAAGCTATAGTCTGGCTGATGGGTCTGGGCTATCTCGCCATAATTTAGCTAGTCCGTTTGCGATCGCACAAACTCTGAGACTGATGGCACAAACCCCATTAGCTCAGGTTTATCGAGAATCCTTGGCTACGGCTGAGGTTAGTGGAACTTTACGCGATCGCTTTCGTGATACCGCAGCTGTTGGTAAGCTCCAGGCTAAGACTGGTACATTAAGTGGTGTCTCAGCCTTATCAGGCTATCTTGATATTCCTGACTATCAAACCTTGGTATTGAGTATTCTGGTAAATCAATCTGACCAATCTGCTGCTAAACTCCGTAATGCTATTGATGAAATTGTTCTATTATTGACTCGCTTGGGTTATTGCTAAGTGTTGAGTGTTGAGGGGTAGCAACGGTTGAACATTTTTCGCAGCCCAACCCTCCCTCCCCGGGCCCGGTTTTCCCACGCCCGCTGACTCTTAGCCCTACTCCCTATTCCCTATTCCCTATTCCCGCGCAACCCAGAACGAAAGTACTTCAGCCAATTGAGAAATGCTGTAATTATGAAACCCCTGGAAATTCCCCCAGACCCTACACCCAAGACCCTAAACCAGGGTTCAACCAAGTCTCCAATTCAAATCTGTATCACATTAGGAACTCGTCCGGAGGCAATTAAGTTAGCTCCAGTGATTCTTCAGTTCCAACGCTCTGGTAAATTTAAGACTCAGGTGGTGTTAACGGGTCAGCATCGGGAAATGGTAGACCAGGTGATGGGGATGTTTGACCTGAGGGCGGATCGGGATCTAGAAATTATGCAGCCCAAGCAAACTCTGACCGATATTACTTGTCTTAGTTTACGGGGGTTAGAGGAATTATTTCAGGAATTGCAGCCCCAGTTAGTAGTTGTGCAGGGGGATACAACTACAGCCTTTGCTGCGGCCTTGGCAGCCTTTTACCAACGTATCCCGGTGGGTCATGTGGAGGCGGGATTGCGCACCAATGATTTGTTTAATCCCTATCCAGAGGAAGCCAATCGACGGCTGATTTCTCAGATTACTCAATTACATTTTGCCCCCACTCCCCTGGCAGTAGAGCATTTGCAGGGGTCTGGGGTCACTGGCGCAATTCATAAAACTGGGAATACGGTGATTGATGCCCTGTTGATGGTAGCTGAGCGGGAACCAGTGTGTGAGGTTCCGGGTTTAGATTGGGAAGGATACCGGACGATTTTAGCAACAGTACACCGTCGGGAAAATTGGGGGAAACCACTGGAGGATATAGCCCAGGGGTTCCTCCATATTTTAGATAAGTTCCCAGATACAGCGTTATTGTTACCTCTCCATCGTAATCCTACGGTCAGGGAACCCCTAAGGGCAATGTTAGGTGACCATGAGCGGGTATTTTTAACAGAACCACTGGATTATGTGGAATTGGTAGCAGCAATGCAACGGTGTTATTTAGTGATGACTGATTCTGGGGGATTGCAGGAGGAAGCACCGAGTTTGGGTAAACCAGTGCTGGTATTGCGTAAGACCACGGAACGACCGGAAGCGATCGCAGCTGGGACTGGGAAGTTGGTAGGAACCGACCCAGAACAGATGGTGGGGGCAGCAAGTTTGTTATTGAGTGATTCAGTAGCTTATCAGGGGATGGCAAATGCCATTAATCCCTTTGGGGATGGTCGTGCGGCGGAGCGTATAGTAAAGATTGTGGAGAATTACTTTGGTCTAAATTGTTCTGGCAATCAATAACCTCAATTCATTCCCTCCAACAACGTTTGAACCTTACCATCCGGGTGTAGCAGCACGCGAATTTTTGGTATACCTTCCCCTTCTAAAGGGGACACAAAAGTTTCACCGATCAGAGGTATGGGGGCGTTATCTATATAGGTTTTCGCTGCTTGCCCAAGGGGAATTATACGTCGGATAGTACCATTATTATTTAACCACAAACTATAGTTCAAGGTTTTCTGTAGCCCTTCGGGAGGTTGCCAGCGCTCCTGGAAATATCGTCTAGCTTCTGCTACCTGAGAAATCTTATCAAACAGGGTATTTTGAGATATCTGATTGGCAACGGTAGGCTCGGATGGGTTTAAAGAATCAGAAACAGGGCTACTCGGGACATTCAGTCCAGGCACAGCTTGATCGATAACAGAGCTACTCGGGACATTCAGTCCAGGCACAGCTTGATCGATAATTCTAGAGGTAGAAGAACCTCTGTCGAGAGTAGACACATTCTGTTGAGGAGCAGGGATGGCTTGAACCGCCACATTAGTAGTAGAAGAAGTAGAAGTAGAAGAAATCGAAGCAGTAGAAGTAGAAGAAATCGAAGACTCAACGTCAGGGATTACCACTGTTTCTGTGGGGATCGATAGACTTTCTCTAGAGGAATCCTGAGTTTCCAGCTCAGTAGGAGAAGGGGCTGGTTTAATAACCGGCAATTCTGACAAAGTTTGTACTACAGCGATGGGACTGGGTGGAGTTGGTTTGGGTTGGGTATCTGCCTTAGCAGTAGTTACATTAGTTTTACTAGCCTCAGAAACAGGTGCCTCACCGTTACTAGCCCCAGGAGCAGCAGCAGGACTAACAGCAGAACTAGCTACAGGACTAGTAACAGAAGTAGCTACAGGACTAACAGCAGAACTAGCTACAGAACTAGCAGCACTCAGTTTGGGAGAGTCTGGTGTCCTAGCTGGAGCAGGAACAATCTTGAGCATCGGACGTGAATTCGGGCGTGAAGCTATTGCTGGCGCAGTGCGTACTGGTGGTGGAGAGGGTGGCTTAACGGGAGGCGGTGGCGGAGTGCGTACTGGTGGAGAGGGTGGCTTAAGGGGAGGCGGTGGGGGTAACTTGGTTCCTGGGGACAGACGGGGTGGTACCGATGGAGTTGGGATGGGAGTGCTCGGTGCTGGGGGTACCTGGGAGATGGCTCGCTTTTTCCCAATCTTGCTGGACTCTAATGCTGTTGTTGGGACTTCTGTGGTTAGTGTTTTCCCTTGCTCAACAGGCTGAGGTTTCTCAAGCAACTTAATCACTGCTGCTGTTACACCCACTGCCAACACCATCGATGCTGCTGTACGCATCCAAGCGGATGATTCTGGTTTCCAACTGGGCTGATTGAGTTTTGGTAGGGATACTACTTCAGCCGCATATTCATCCAAAGCGGTAGCTAAATCAAACAGCTGTGTAGCACTTAAATCAACCACTGACCCAGATTCTTCATTAGCCAGCTTACCCAGAAACAGGCTATGGCTCAGTAAGCCTTTCGATTGCAGATGGATGCGCTGAGGCTGAGTTGGAACTGCTGTGGCATTTTCTTCCTGAGGGGTTGGAAGAGTTAGGAGAGTTAAGGGAGTAACCTCAGCCGATCGCGTAGCGTGGCCTACGGCCTTAGAGTTTCCAGAGGCAACCAGTTGCTTTGGGGACGGCTCAAGGAAGTGCTGAACATAGCCATCTACCGCTTCATACAACACATCTAAATCCTCTGCGTTGCCTCGTAACGTTACCTGTTGTTCTTCTGGCTTGCGGGGGTCATCAAAACGCAACTCAAACCGCAACTTCTTCACCACAGATTGTCCCACCCAGCGGGATAAGGGTGAGCGGTTTGCCCAAATTGATAGGGTACAGGTAGGAGGAGTGTAACGTCGCAGGACTATGTTAGTCATTGGTGATTATTTATTAGTCATTTGTTAATTGTTAATTGTTAATCGTTAATCGTTAATCGTTAATCGTTGATTTCTATAGCATTTCCCAAGAAATCATAAAACCCAATACTGATTTATCATAACACCAAAAAATCCTCTGCTCTCTTTCCTAATGTTCTCTGTTTACTGTTCCTATTCCGTTCTTTAATCAATTTTTCGCATATCAACTGAAAATGCTATAGCGTTTATCATAGCTATGAGGTACACATAATTTTTGCCCATTTATGAGTTACCTACTCTCTACTCCCTACTCCCTATTCCCTATTCCCTACTCCCTACTTCCTAAAAACCAGGATTTTGTACCTCACCCAATTTATAAATGCTATATATTTTCCTGGATGCAATCCTTAAGATACTTTACCTAATAAGGCTAACCATAAACGCTGATGACCTTTTGCTCCACTATAGAAGAGTAATTTGATTAATAGTTTAAGAGCCAGTTGCTTTAAACTATCAGTTGACACCTTTTCTTCTTGCACCATCCGTTCTCGGTAAGTGTTATTAAAGTTGTCTAAATAATCTCCCAATAAAGCAGCACGATGAGGTTCACTGTTTTGTTGTGTCATTTGTTCGAGTAAAGCCACCGCACGACGGATTAGTTCTTGATGGTCTTTAGCCAAGTGACAGATGATTAAAACTAGCGATCGCGCTTCCTCCACATCCAGCTTTTTCCGTCCTCCTGAACTTTTGCGCAGGGGATTAGACTGACGCAGACGCCACAATGCTACTCGGTCTGTGATCATTGACTCTAAATTTAATTCAGCAGCAGCTTGCAGCATCTCCTCTGAACCAATACCTGCTAGAGCTTCTAGGCTAAGCAAGACTAAATCTAGCTGGGTTTTGATATTATCGAGATCGATTGAGTCTGCGGCTTGACTCAGAGGCAAATCCTCCCAAGCAGGAGGTGATTTTGGCATCTTGACAGTGGAAACCATAATTTTATTTTACTAAAGCAAATCCGGTTTACCCGTCGCTGTTACAGGTTTGGAAACAGGACTACGAAAGATTAAGGTATGTTTCCTGCTGGTAAAGCTTTGGTTGTCTGTTGAACGCGCACGCGTGGCCTATTGGCCAAGGTTGAAGGTTATCTGGTTGAACGCGCACGCGTGGCCTTTTGGCCAAGGTTGAAGGTTGAAGGTTGAAGGTTGAAGGTTGAAGGTTGAATGTTGTCTGGTTGAATGTTGTCTGGTTGAATGTTGTCTGGTTGAATGTTGTCTGGTTGAATGTTGTCTGGTTGAATGTTGAACGCGATCGCGTGGCCTATTGGCCAAGGTTGAATGTTCAAAAATGCATTCTAACCTGCTAACCTGCTAACCTGCTAACCTGCTAACCGGTTAACCTGCTAACCTGCTAACCTGCTAACCTGCTAACCTGCTAACCTACTAACCGGTTAACCTACTAACCTACTAACCTACTAACCTGCTAACCTGCTAACCTGCTAACCTGCTAACCTAGTAACCTGCTAACCTGGTAACCTACTAACCTAGTAACCTGCTAACCTGCTAACCTGCTAACCTGCTAACCTGCTAACCTATTTAAGGTAAGCAACGGTAACACCAGTCCCACCCTCAGATTGTTCGGCTAGCTTAAAACGCTCCACGAGAGGGTGCTGTTCCAAGAAAGCGTGGACACCTTGTCTTAATCGACCAGTTCCTTTGCCATGAATAATCCAGAGTACTCCAAACTCTATCGCCTTAGATATTGCTTGGTCGATGTCAATCTCTGCATTAGCTACCCGACTTCCTCGAATATCAATGGTATTTTTCGAGGTGCGCACAGCCGTTGCTGGCGGCGAGACTGGGGTTGGGGCTGGAGCTGGTTTTGATGTAGTTTTTACCACATTTTCGGGTTTTTGTCCATCCAACGATTCCACATCTGCCAGGGCAACGGTCATTTTCATTAAGCCAAAGCGTACCGTTAGCTCCCCATTATCGGCGGCGCTGATTATCTCGGCTGTCTGATTCAATCGGGGGATGCGAATGCGATCGCCCACTTTGGGACGGAATCCTGGTTTTGGCTTAGGAGGCGGTGCGGCTGGGATTTGACGCTGGGCAATCTCCTTAAGAGCGTTTGTGGCTTTTTGGGCATTTTGAGCAGTTTGGGAGCCTTGCTGCAACTGCCGAATCACTTGGGCAATTTCTTTCTTAGCTTGTGCGATCGCATCTTGCACAGACCGTTCCTGGGAAAGCTTCAATTCCCGTTCCCGCTCCTGCAAAAGTTTTGCCCGTTCAGAGAGTTCCTGATGGAGAGATTCAGCTTGTTGCAGTAACTGATTTGCCTGTTGGGCTTTAGTTTCCTGAGTGCGCCGTTGAGCTTCTAAACCTGCAATTACCTCATTCACATCTTCCGAAGCTCCCCCCAAAAGGGTTTGAGCCTGATCCACCACCGATGGGTTTAACCCTAAGCGTCTAGCAATGCTCAAGGCATTGGAGCGACCGGGAATACCCCACAATAGACGGTAAGTGGGTGACAGGGTTTGGTCATCAAACTCCACCGAGGCATTCTCAAACCGCTCGTCTTGATATTTTAGTGCTTTGAGTTCCCCATAATGCGTAGTCGCAATGGTTAATTGTGTGGTGTTTGCTAGGTATTTCAGTAATGCGATCGCTAAAGCACTGCCTTCTGCGGGGTCAGTCCCTGCTCCTACTTCATCTAATAGTACGAGTGACGCACGAGGAGTTGTTCGCGTAGCGTGGCCTTTTGGCCAAGGTTCTTCAAGGTTGGCAGGTTGTTCGCGTAGCGTGGCCTTTTGGCCAAGGTTATCTGGTTGTTCGCGTAGCGTGGCCTTTTGGCCAAGGTTATCTGGTTGTTCGCGTAGCGTGGCCTTTTGGCCAAGGTTATCTGGTTGTTCGCGTAGCGTGGCCTTTTGGCCAAGGTTATCTGGTTGTTCGCGAAGGACTTTCAACCTACCAACCTGAAACTCTTGAGAACCTCCAACTTTCAACCTGTCAAGCTGTAACTCTTCTTTTGGGGTAGTTATCGCCTCAATAATCCGACTAATCCGGCGAATGTGACCCGAGAAAGTGGATAAACTCTGTTCTATAGACTGCTCATCCCCAATATCTGCCAGAATTTGCTCAAACCAAGGCAGTTCTACTGGTTCCCTTGCTGGCACAAATAAACCCGCTTTTGCCATCAGTGCCGCTAAACCAAAGGTTTTCAACGTAACGGTTTTACCGCCAGTATTGGGACCGGTAATAGCAACTACCCGAATGTAGGACTGAATCTGGACATCAATCGGAACCACTGATGTTCCTTGTTCATGTTTTTGCTGCCACACCAGTAGGGGATGGCGCAGTTGCCGCAGAGTAATGCTTTCATTCTGATTGCGGTCAATGAATCTAGGGGGATTGGCTTCTAACCACAGACTATACCTAGCCTTAGCGGTAGCTAAATCCAGGGTAGTTGCTACAACCAGCAACCGTTCCAAGTCTGGCTTAACTGCTGCTACTTGTTGGCTCAAGGCACGACGTACTGCTTCCGATTCCACTTGTTCTTGCCGCCGCCGGGTCCGAAGTTGATTGCCTAAGCTAACAATAGCCTTCGGTTCCACGTATAGGGTGGCACCGGTACTAGAGGTATCGTGAACAATACCAGGAATAGAATCTTTCTGGGGAGCTTTAACCGGGAGTACAAACCGATCAGCCCGTTGAGTAATTAACTGTTGCTGTAATGCCCCCCCTTTACGCTGGACAATCCCCTGGAGGATTTCATAAATTCGGTCTCGCAATGATTTAATCTGAGTCCGAATGCCTGCCAGTTTGGGGGTTGCCCGGTCAGCTACATCGCCTCGGTCATCGATACAACGGTGAATTTCTTGTTCAAGTTCTGGGTAAGTGCGGCTGTCAGCCACCAGTTCCTTCAGAATTGGGACATCCTCTTGGTCTTCAATAAACCGCCGTAGACGCCTCACACCAGCTAAGGTTGTTGCGATCGCTAATAGTTCCTCACCAGACAAAATGCCTTGAAGCTCTGCCCGCTCCAGAGATTCACCAATATCTTGGATGCCGTCAAAGGTTAGTCCTGTGTCTAAACTAGTTTGCAGTTGATAGGCTTCTTTGGTCTGGGCTAGCAGGTCTAGGCTTTCCGGTTGAGTTGCTGGGGGGTGGAGATAACGAGCCGCAAAGGCTCCCAGCTTAGTAGCCGCAAAGGTAGCCAGGTGTTGGCACAGGCGGGACCATTCCAGTAGTTCTAAGGTTTCAGATTGAATCAAGGCTCAGAGACAAACGCATACCTCAATTGTATTATCCTATAATTCGGTTAGTAGTGGGAAAGTTTTGCTAGATCAAATTACCAATTATCAATTAAGTAAGTATTGAGCAGTCAGCGGTGAGCTTTTAGCTCACCCGTGCGCGTTCAGCCGTCAGCTTATTTTATTCACAAGCTGTCTCGTTCCCGTAGCTTGGCCTACGGCTAATGGCTAATGGCTGATTGCTGATTGCTGATTGCTAATGGCTGATTGCTGATTGCTGATTGCTGATTGCTGATTGCTTACCTAATTACTAATTGCCCTCTGAAAAAGACACAAAAACCCCAAATTGGGATATGCTGGAAATAGTTGATGTATGCCCTACTAGATTTATCCTAAATTCTCCTTCTTCAGATGGTTTAATCGTATGGTAGGGCTTCCCTAAGGTTGTTAGCCCCACTACGAGTACTGCTTTTTGTATCCGGTAAAGTAGGAGTAGGTTTATAGGGCAGAGGAATATACTGTACCGATGGACGTCCACCTTGAGGTTGGGGGTACAAATCCATTAGTTTATAAATAGCTTTAGGTAGACCAACCGTAATAGGTAGACCCAGTTCAGACGCTTCTTCGACAGTAATCGGACAGTCATGGGTGATTTGACCGAAAAACCTGAGGGCGCAAGCCCCTGGATTCTATCCATGGGGTTAGCCCGAACAGGAATTTATTCCCTAACAGCGATACGAACTTTTGCTTCAAGATATCGACTATAATAGCAAGTAATACATTAATCCCAAGGAGGTGATTTTAAGTGTTGGTTATGGAGTTCAAGGCTGTCCTAAAAGAGCCTCAAAAGTTGGCAATAAATGAAGCCATTAGAACGGCTCGCTTTGTCCGCAATAAGGTGCTTCGTTACTGGATGGACAATCGTGGTACAGGAAAGAAGGAACTCTATCGCTATAACACTCAACTAAGAGATGAATTTAAGTTTGTCAAAGACCTCAACAGTCATGCTTGTCAAGCCTCTGTTGAGAACGTAGAGCGTGCCATTAAACGCTTCTTTGACAACTGCAAAAAGAAGGTTCCTGGGAAGAAAGGCTATCCTCGTTTCAAGAAGCATTTTAGGTCAGTCGAATATAAGCAATCTGGATGGAAGTTATCCCCAGACAAGAAGTTTATCAATTTTACTGACAAGAAGGGGATTGGGAAGGTCAAACTCAAGGGCACCTGGGACTTATGGAGATTCGACCAGAAACTGATCAAGAGGGTTCGGATTGTTCAAAGAGCCGATGGGTACTATGTCCAGTTTTGCGTTAAAGTAGATAATTCCGAGCAGTTAGAAGCTACTGGTTTTACCATTGGCTTAGACGTCGGACTAAAAGAATTCTATACAGACTCTGATGGGTACTCCGAACCTAACCCTAGATTTTATAGAAAAGGTGAAAAACGTTTAAAATTTTATCAACGTCGGGTTTCCCGAAAAAAGAAAGGCTCTGCTAACCGAAAGAAAGCAATTAATAGGCTAGGTAGGACTCATCTTAGAATAAGTAGGCAACGTAAAGAACATGCCTTGAGACTGGCACGTTGCGTAATCCGGTCTAACGACTTGGTCGCCTACGAAGATCTAAGAGTTAAGAACCTGGGTAAAAACCACTGTCTTGCCAAATCTATCAATGATGCAGGTTGGTACCAATTTCGAGAATGGTTAGAATATTTTGGCCAAAAGTTTGGCAGGATAACTGTCGCAGTAAATCCTGCTTATACAAGTCAAAACTGTTCTAATTGTGGCGAAGTGGTCAAGAAGTCGTTATCAACTAGAACCCATACCTGTAAGTGTGGGTGCCAATTAGATCGCGACCACAACGCCGCCAAAAACATCTTAACGAGAGCCTTGAGTACGGTGGGGCACACCGGAACTTATCAAAACGCTTGGGGAGATCTGTCCTCTACTCTTCCTGGTTCCGGCCTGGTTGAGCAAGATGGGTCTATGAACCAAGAATCCCCCGGTTTATAACCGTGGGGAGTGTCAAGAATTAAAGCTCTAGCAATTTGTTCTGTAGCCAGCACCAATCCCCCAGGAGTATGTAAAATAAGATCAATAGGAACATCTGGTGGAGTTAGACGGATTGCCCTGAGCACTTGTTCAGAATCTTCAATGGATATGTAGCGGGATACAGGGATGCCAAACAAGCTAATAGACTCTTGTCGGTGAATCAGTAAAATTAACCGACTTTTTCGCTTATGCTCGAATTCTTGCAAAGCTCGAAAACGTCTATATTGCATCTGGCGACGTTGCCACAACGGCTGCAACGAGGAGATGATCAGGAAAATCCAGAACAGATCAAAAAAGTTAAAGCTAAAGTTCATCGCTTACTTACAGGTATCAAGTAGTTGTACCCTTTATTTTTTCCGTGGTTAGGATGGTTTATTGCTAATTTTTAGTTTTTTTGGCTTAGTTTCGTGGGCTCATGCCTGGCTAGAGAAGCCCAGACTGTTTTGAAGTCCTATAACCTTTAGTTTAGGTAACCCCAAGACTCCTGTAAACTCACTTAAGTTAAGTTTTGTTACAAAAAGCCAATCTCAGCCATAAAAGTTAGGGTTAACCCTGATTAGTATTTAGTGACTCAATCGAGAGTATATGCCCTTACTAATCAGTTTGGTGATTGCCGCAGTAGCTACTTACCTTTCTCTGAACACTACAGAAGAAATATTGAAAGTGGCATCATTATTAATAGTGATAATTTGCCTGTTTATCAGCATTGTTTGTGCCCCACTACTAATTAAAGTGTTGATTGTGGGAGTTGTCCTACTAATTCCTAAAATTCCAAGGAAATCTTAAGTCTTGTGGCTGAATGCTTACAGTTAATCTTTCAAGAACATTAAAAATACTATACATTTTCCCGATTTCCAAGAAACCAGTCGTTAGGCTGGATATATAGAGCAACAATTCATTCAAAAAACGCGATCGCATAAACCCATGCTATTTGACCTAGCCAACCTCCCCTACTGGATCTTTTTGGGTATGGGAGTTCTATTGTTTGTGTTAGTCATTGTTTCCGGTGGCGGAGACGATGACATTGATATAGATGCAGATGTAGATCTGGATGTGGATCTGGATGTAGATGCAGATTTCGGTACTGATACAGATACTGATGCCGATGGTGAAGGTGGTATTGAGATTCTAGGATGGCTAGGTATCGGCAAAGCCCCCCTAATTTTGCTCCTGGCAACAGACTGTAGCCTTTTGGGACTTTTCGGCTGGATGTTCAATGTCATGATTGGTGGTGTTACTGGCAGTATTCCCACTGGGTTTTTAGCTGGGGTGGTATCAGTAATGTCATTGTTTCTGACCCTAGTTACCGGAGGATTCATCTCTCGACCGATAGGAAAAGTTTTCGCCTCCTTTGGAGAAGATACCAGTAGCGATCGCTTAGTTGGCTGTCACGGTACAGTTTCCTCTGCCACCCTTCCCAAGGAAAACCAAGGCAAAATCGGTCAAGTCGATGTCCTAGATCCAGCTCGTAATTTAGTTACAGTTAATGCCACCTTACCAACTTGGGCAACAGTTACTCCTAAACGGGGGAACAAAGTGTTAGTGATTGACCGACACCATCATAACTATCTCGTAGTCCTTAAAGATAGTGCTGATCAGCAAGCCTGGTTAGACAATGCTTATTAGTCAGCAAGGGCGCACAACCTGCTGTGATAACCTGCTGTGATGTATATCAGTTCCTCAAGATTATCATAAATTTTCTGATCTTCCCTGATTAGTATATAGAGCTCCATTTATCAGCAAATCGATTTAGCCATGTCAAACTCATCCATGAATACAACAACAGTGCAAACTGTTCCGATACATTCATCTCTAGCCAAGCTTCCTCCTGGAATTCTATTTTTCCCCGGTGTGATTGGAGGTCTGATTGTATTATTGCTAA
>NZ_JAAHFV010000177.1:0-13184 GCF_010672755.1 Moorena sp. SIO1F2 | reverse complement strand
AACCTAGTTTTCACCGAGTTATCCATCTCAATACGCTCCTTTGGGTGGGAACTTGGCCTGAATCCTGACCGTGGAAAGGCTCTTACCCCTTTCGCTTCTATGAGCGCCTTCATCGGTCGCCCCTTGATTGTAAGCATAGCAAAACTAAGGCTTTCAAGAAACTCCTGGTCGAGATGCCAGGATCGCCTAGAAAGATTTGTGGCAGGCTTGACTCCAATTGCTGATGACCACTTCTCCCTCAGGCAACAATAAATTGCACCTTGACTGTTTTATGCGGGTTTATCCTGATTTATGACGGTTTAAGAGTATCTCTACAGTTCAAACTTCCTTCGGCAAATAGGTACATCATCCTGTTATTGTGCAACACCAGTAAGGCAGAAGCGTAATCCCATTACTAATTTAGAGATTGATGAGGAGTTATCGATTCTCTAGCGGCAGCACTCACCCAATCAACGAAAAAAGTCAAAAAGACAAAACAAACCAGCGTCATGCCCACACTCGGATAATCAAAGCTGCTCAGTTGTTCGGTCAACAATACCCCTAATCCTCCAGCCCCAACTAATCCTACAATGACCGTCTCCCGCATACACACCTCCCAGCGATAGAAAATATAAGCCAGAAAACGAGGTAAATTCATCGGGAATATCCCATAGAGAAACAAGAGTGCTCCTGGAGTTCCTTGTGCTTTTAAGGCTTCTAAGGGAGGCTTTTCCAAATTTTCATTGATTTCTGCCATCAACCTGCCAAGGATGCCTAGATTATGCAATCCTAGGGCGATCGCACCAGGTAACACTCCCGGAAACATGACAAACATCACCACTAATGCCCAAATTGGGGCAGGAATAGCTCTGCCAAACATTAGTATGATCCTGGTGAATACTAGGATAGACCAGCCTTGTAAGGCAGCTAATCGCGAAGCTTTTGGACTGGGATTGAGCAATCCCCCTGGTAGCAAAAAATTATGGGCTGCTGGAAAAGACAGAACAATCCCTACAAGACCAGAACCAGCACTCGCCAGGACAGACATAACTAGAGTTTGTAGTGATAACTTCCACAGCTGCGACAAGGGCACAGCCTTAAAATCGAGGGGAAATGATGCTTGGGCAATGTCACCCAAGAGTTTTTGAGTTCGGGGAGACCAAAACTTGCTCACATCAGGACTGACATACAAAAACCCCAAACAGCACAAGGCCACTAAAATTAAAACTACTGTCAAATTAATCCGGCGGCGCAAGATGACACTACTGATGTCAATTACAGCACTTAATAAAACTAGGGCATAGAAAAATGTCCATAGTTGTTCGTAACGCAGAGACTGTAAACTCAGCAAGATCTCATAGCCCAACCCACCAGCCCCAACCAGCCCCAGTACAGTAGCTGAACGAATGGAACACTCAAAGCGATAGAGGGTGTAGGACAGGAGATTTGAAAAGGCTTGCGGAATGATACTGTAAAGAAAGGCCATCAAGGGGGACACGCCACTACTGAGTAATGCCATCAAAGCACCCCGGGGCGTTTCATCCAGAATTTCTGAGAAGACCTTCGCGACTATTGCCCCATAGGGAATGGCGATGGCCATAATGGCCGCCAGAGGATCTAAACCCCAGATACTGACAAAAAAAATGCCCCAGATCATCTCATGAATTGCTCTGGGGAAGGCCAGCAGTCCCCGAATTCCCAGCCAGATGGGTTGTCGCAGAGTCCAGTGAGGCAAGACTGTCAACCACCAAACCTGGGAGGTGATAACTCCTGCCACCACGCCGAGCAAGATACTCAGAAAAGTGCCGCAGGCGGCATAAGCTAGGGTCGTGAGGGTAGCCTTCAGGGTCAGCTGCAGAAACTCAGGACTCACTTCGGGGTGCCAACTCGCCCGCAAGAATCGCAATAGTTGGTAAAATCCTCCCACATTAACAAGATCTTGCTCAAAGATACCAGCTTTAACAACCGCCATCCCGATAAAAATGACAAAACAAATTCCCCACAGCAGGCTGCGATTCAGTAATGGTGGACGAGATAAACTTTGAGTCATCTAAGTTATTGCAACGGAAGTATATTAGTTTAATAGTATTTTGGTTTCAAGGGAACAGTGGATAAAGTAACAGGGAAAATCAAACGGGTAACAGGGAACACAAATAGAAATTTATAGAATACCATAACACCCTAAAACTAGAGGTTAATAGACGAAACAAACGAAATAAATGGTAGTGTAAATATGTAATAACTTAGCTTTACTGTAGTCAAAATTTAGAAAATTAATAGAACTACTTTGGTCACGGTAATATCGTTGATAAAATTCAAGTTTAAATCATCATTTTTGGAACGTTTAGTTTGATTCAGTTGAGTCGATTAAAGATGATTTATAGACCTCTAATGTGTTTTAATATTTACTCCAAGTGCTATAGGATTTGAGACGGAAAGGTTCCTAAAAATTTCAAACTATACATTCATCAGATCAGTCTCTGTAGCATATAATTTGTCGATCATGCTCTGAGACAAAACCCCTGGAGGAACATCAAAGACAATCTTTCCCCGTTGCAATCCCACCAAGCGATCGCAATGACTGCAGGCGAATTCGATAGAATGCAGACTAGTTACTAATGTCTTTCCCCCGGTTTCACTTATCTCCTTTAGCAAATCCATAATTTCCCGACTCATTTGCCTGTCCAGGTTAGAAATCGGTTCATCAGCAAGAATCACGTCAGGATTTTGCACCAGCACTCTAGCTAAGGCAACCCTTTGTTGCTGTCCTCCAGACAGTTCCTCGGTTGGTGCATAAAGCTTTTCGGGAATTCCTACCTGAGCTAAAGCCTTGAGAGCAGTGTCTACCTCTTGGGGAAACAATAAAGAAATAAGAGCTTTCATCAATGACCAGCGTCCTAAATGACCGGCATTAACGTTATGAATCACCCGGAGGTTATTGACTAGATTGAACTGTTGGTAAACGGTGCCAAGGCGACGCTGCACCTGACGCAATTGGCGCGGGGAGATTCTAGCTAGATTACGACCTAAGACCCAGACTTCTCCTTCGCTGGGGAGTAAGATGCCATTGAGCAGGCGCATCAAGGTACTTTTACCTGCACCACTCGCCCCCACTAGGGCAACTCGTTCCCCAGGATAAATCTTGAGGTTAAGGTTAGTCAATGCCCGAAACTGGCCAAATTGCAGGGATACCTGTTTGAGTTCAAAGATAGGAATTTTAGTCATTGGTGATTAGTGATAAGCTCTTCAGGATTTGGCGTTGCTTAATATTGGAATGATTTTAAAAGTTTTTAGGTGGGCTTTCCGCATCTAATTATTAAATTCGCCACGGGTCGCACCTGTGGAATGGGCATCTTGCCTGTTCGGCGATCTTTTCTGGCTGGCAGGATGCCCACCCTACTCCTATTCAGCGCGAAGACTGACGCAACGCCACCTAAATTGCTCAAAGGTAACAGGGAACAGCGGATAAAGGAACGGGGAATAGCCAATTTAAATGTACATCAGCTTATTTACTTAATCTTGCCAATTTTCCGTCCAATTTTCTCAATTTGGGCATAGTTGTCATTTTTTGTAGAAATAAATTTAGTAGCTCCAAATAAGTCAAGAATTTCTTTTTGCTCGGGAACATTAGGATCTAGCTTTAACAAGGCGGCTTGAACCCGCTCGACAAAATCATCCCCGTAGCGTTCTTTGACTTTAGGATTAATCACCCAGTGATAATCATAGTAAGCTGGAGTTCGCCAAATCAACTCTACTTTTTTTAAGTCCACATTTCCAGCTGCAACGCGACTCTTCCAGACCTGTTCGTTCAAGGCTCCTACCTTGTAGCTCCCTGCCTCAACCAATTGAATGGTGGCATCGTGGGATTTTGAAAACCCAACTTCACCTTTAAAATCGTCTAAGGTTACCCCTGCTTGTTCGAGAAAATACTGGGGCATCAAGCGTCCAGAGGTAGATGACTCACTGCCAAAAGTTAAGGTATGACCTTTCAAAACTTTTAAATCTTTAATATCCTTAATGGGTTTGAGCCCGCTGCTTTTATTGGCGATAAAAACGGTGTGAAATTCAGCATCAATATCCCGTTGAGCGATCGCTTCAGCCTCTTCTACCTGTAACCGTGCTTGAACCCCAGTCAGTCCACCAAACCAGACCAGATCCAAGTCCCCCACCCGAAAAGCTGTTACCGCTGCTGCATAGTCAATCACGGGCTTGTATTCTACCGGAACCTTTAACTCCGCTTCTAGGTAAGCTGCAAGCTTGCCGTAGAGTCGCTGTAACTTTTCAGGATCTTGATCGGGGATTGCTCCAGTGGTAAAAGATTGAACCTGAGCCCCATTTCCAGACGAGGATGTAGAATCGGAGCTAGGGGCACAGGCAGTAACCGGTAGTAATAGGACTAAAAGAAAACCTAGTAAGATTTTTTTGTTCATTGTTTTCTTCCTTGATCATCAAACTGTGAAGATTATACTTTGGCTAAGGTAAAAATTTAATTTTTTTATCCCAGATTTCGCCGATCAAGTTGTAGTATTAAAGTAATACGCTAATAATTCTGTGTAGCTTGGCGATTTTTTTTACCTATAAATAGTTAATTTGGCGCTATCGATGTTTGATCAGCCACAGATAAAGCCTGATTATTACCTATGACACTGTCAAGTCTGGGATGTGGGTTTTATTGAAGCAAAATTAGATAAACTGAAGACAGCTTTTTCAATTTTTTCAACGGGTCTCATGCAGCCAGCTCCTCAACCGATCACCACAGATTTAGTCTTAGTTGGTGGTGGTCACAGCCATGCGATCGCTCTCAAAAAGTTTGCCATGAAACCTCTGCCTGGTGTCCGTATAACCCTGATTACCGACAATGCCCACACCCCCTATTCGGGAATGCTACCAGGTCATGTTGCCGGTTTTTACACCTACGATGAAGCTCACATCGACTTGCGTCGTCTGGCGGTGTTTTCCAAAGCCCAGTTATATTTAGACCAAGCGATTGGTCTGGAGTTAACTGAAAAGAAAGTAATTTGTGCCAATCATCCCCCTGTTGCCTTTGATTATTTATCCATTGATATTGGCAGTACGCCAGCAAGGGTTGGAACACCTGGTGCAGCTAAGTATGCGATTCCTGCAAAACCGGTTCCCCTGTTTTTGGCAGCCTGGGAGCAAATCGCTGCCCAGGTGGAACACAATCCCATGGGCCCTCTCACCTTGGGTATTGTTGGGGGTGGAGCTGGTGGAGTAGAACTGGCCCTGAACATGCAAGCAAAATTGCATCAAATTTTAACCGATGCTGGTCAACCGACGGAGAAGTTACAAATTCATTTATTCCATCGAGGTACTCAACTGTTACCCCAGCACAATCGTTGGGTCCGGGGTCACTTAGAAAAAATTTTATTCCAACGAGGAATTAGAATCCATTTAAGGGAAGAAGTGAGTCAAATATCTGCTGATGCCGATCAATCCCAACCCCTCAAGGTGATCTGTGACTCTGGCTTAAAAGTTGAATGCCACCATGTCTTTTGGGTGACTCAAGCCTCGGCTCCCAGTTGGATTAAAGCCTCAGGACTAGCCACTGATGAGCGCGGGTTCATTCTCGTTGCCGATACCTTACAGTCGATTTCCCATCCCCATGTCTTTGCTACTGGAGATATTGCCACCATGCAAAACTACCAGCGGCCTAAAGCTGGGGTATTTGCTGTTCGTCAGGGAAAACCATTATTTGAAAACCTGCGACGGATTGTCTTAGGCCAAAAACTGCTCCCTTACCATCCCCAGGCTCGATATTTAAGTTTAATTGGCACGGGGGACAAACAAGCGATCGCTTCTTGGTCATTTTTGGAGTGGCGCTCACCGCTGCTGTGGCTATGGAAAGACCAAATTGACCGCAAATTCATGGATAAGTTTGACGATTTACCGTCAATGGAAGCGGAAGAACCAAGCAGTAGGGGAGATCAAGAGTCCAAAAGACAAGAAGACAATCTCTCCAGTTCCCTGTTGCCATCACCGATTAGCAAACCCAAAATGCACTGTGCAGGCTGTGGTTCAAAGGTGGGTAGTACAATCCTAGAAAAGGTGATCAAACGGCTGCCGATCATGGGAGGAGCCGATATTATGATTGGATTGGGGGACCCAGATGACGCAGCTGTTTTGCAAGTGCCAGCCGGTCAACTGCTGGTACAGACAGTCGATTATTTTCGTAGCTTGATCGATGACCCCTATATCTTCGGTCAAGTTGCCAGCAATCACTGTTTGAGTGACATTTTTGCCATGGGAGCAACCCCTCAAAGTGCCTTAGCCATCGTCACCATTCCCTACGGGACAGACGAAAAGATCGAGGAAACCCTCTATCAATTGATGTCGGGAGCCAATAAAATCCTCCAAGACTGTCAGAGTCCCTTAATTGGTGGTCACACCACTGAAGGCGCGGAATTAGCCTTTGGTCTGTCCTGCAACGGGCTAGTTAATCCCGACCAACTTTTGCGCAAAAGTGGGATGAAACCTGGGCAAGTGTTGATGCTAACCAAAGCTATTGGTACAGGAACACTGTTTGCAGCTGATATGCGCTACCAAGCTAAAGGTCGCTGGATTGAGCAGGCCCTTGAATCCATGTTGCTCTCCAATCAAACTGCTGCCCAAGTCCTTCTTGAATCCGGCGCAACAGCCTGCACTGACATTACTGGATTTGGGCTGTTCGGACACCTTTTAGAGATGGTAAAAGCCTCCCAAGTGGGAGTTGAATTAGACTTAGATGCCATACCGATTTTGCCAGGAGCCATAGAAACCGTGGAAGCAGGAATTACCAGTTCCCTACACCCTCAAAATTTACGACTAGCCATCTACATCAATAATGCTACCCAGGTTGGTGATTTAGCCAAATACCAGTTGTTATTTGACCCTCAAACCTCTGGTGGACTCCTGGCTGCTATTCCAGCTGAAAACGTTGATGAATGTATCAAGAAGTTGAAAACATTTGGCCACAAACAAAGCTCCTTGATTGGTAGGGTTATTCCTGCTCCGGAAACTATGCCAATTACCCTGAGGAATGTAGAATTGGGAATTGAGAATTGAGAATTGAGAATTGAGAATTGAGAATGCAGTATTGGGCATCTTGCCTGTCCTTAGTTCTTTGTGGAATGGGCGTCTCGCCCGTCCAAAACATGCAAGTTAAATGTCGAACAGCTTAGGTGGGCAAAAATGGGCGATTTATCAGTCTAATCCTTAAAGATATTCATTTTGCCCACCCTACTAGCTTTGATTACTTGTGGGATAGACATTTTACCTGTCCTTGCCCACCCTACTAGCTCTGCTTTTGCAGATTTTGTTCAAAGCTGTAAATCATCAGCAGTCCCCCAAGTTGCACCATTAATTGTGCCATTGTTACCATGACTTGTACGATCAGAAACGGTATTGCCACTCCCTTCGTTCAAAGGCCAATATCCCTCTAGTCCTGGTTCATTCCCGATCAAACGGCGGGATATATCCTTTTGGATTTCTGCCTGAGTACGAGTCACTCCCCAAAGCCTAACTTCAGCAATCTTACCCTTAAAAAGATGGGTTTCATTGTTATCGTTATATCTGCCAATTGCTAAATCATTTTCGGGCTTGTAATCAATACCAGAAGATTCTAGAGCTCGATTTGCTTTTTCTACTCCATCTACATAGACCTTCATTTCTTTACCATCGTAAGTTCCAGCAATATGATGCCATTGATTTAATGTAAGGCTATTGCTTTTACTATTCAAATAAATAATTTTTTGAGATGAGGTTTTCAAAGCAAAAAATATCCCGCTTTTCCCATTGAGTAAGAGACCGTATCCACTCTTAGCAGCACCTGTATCAAAAACATTGGAAATAATACCAGCCTCTCTAACTTGGGCTTCACAATAAACCCAAGCTTCTAGGGTGATCTCTTTGGCAATTTTAAATTCAGGCTGATTTCCCAAATCGATATAATCATCCTGACCATCAAACGTGAGAACGGCCTGTTTGGATGACACATTGGAAGACACAGAAGATGCCGAGGGTCTTTTCCTACTATTTGCATCTTCATCATAATAGCGACCAGTATCTACATTTTCTAGTACCCCCAAAGCATCGGGAACCAGCACGGCGGCGGAAAAGTAAAGGGTGACGAGGTAGGAGGCGATCGCTTTCTGGTCAATGCCCATCAACCGCACAGAGACACCTGGAATCTCTTCATGTTCGCCAATCAAACCTGTTTTACGTAGCCCTACAACTCCTTGCTGCGCTTCACCCACGCGCATCAGCAGAATATTGGATTTGCCTTTGGCGTCCACAGCAAGTTTGTTACTGGCAATAATGGGAACTCCACGCCAGGTGATAAAGGGCGATCCAAACAAGTTCACTGTGGCTGGGGGAACCCCACGACGAGTGCATTCCCGACCAAAGGCGGCGATCGCCTTGGGGTGAGCCAAGAAAAAGGCTGGTTGTTTCCACACCTTAGCCAGGAGTTCATCAAAATCATCTGGGGTAGGGGGGCCTGTGCGCGTTGAGAGTCGCATGGAAGGATCCGCCCTGTGGAGTAACCCAAAGGCTCGGTCTGGATCACCATTGCCATCGTTGTTGACAATTTCCCATTCCTTGCGCTCCCTTAGCCCTTCAATAGTCAAGCGCAACTGCTCTTGCAACTGATCTCTGGCATTACTGTAGAGGTCACTGACCCGGGTATGCACCCGCACAATTGTTTGAGCCACCCTTAAGGGATATTCCGGCGGATCATCGTCGTAGTCAACAAAGGTTTGGGTGAGGGTGGGTTCCCCTTCGTGACAACTTAAGATGTCAATGTTCTTTTCTCCGTCATCGTTTGCGGCAAAACCCTCTGAAATCCTGACATCCCGTCGGTTGACACGGTAAGTCCCCCCTGACACTTCAACCCAAGGCAATAGCTGGAGCAACCAGCGTGGTGAAATGGCCCGCATTTGCGGCGGGGATTTGGTGGTACAGGCTAGTTTCTTGGCTGCACGAACACTTAAACTCTGTTGTGGCTGCTCCGATGTGTAAACCATGGGATGGGTTCTCTTAAACGATTAGGGTTTTTATATTGAGTTTTAAGCTCGCAACGCATCTAATTTGTATAAACAACAATCATCAGTTTCTTGTGGGATGGGCGAGATGCCCATCCGAAACATACAAGTTAAATACGCAACAGCTTAAGATAACTGGTGTTTTGCTTTTTTAATTGCTGCGATCAGCTTATCTACTTCTCCAAAGGTGTTGTAAAAGGCTAAGGATGGGCGCACAGTGCTAGTCAACCCAAACCGTTTCAGGGTGGGTTGGGCGCAATGATGTCCAGCACGTACGGCAATGCCTTCACTATCCAAGAATTTCCCCATATCCTCTGAAGAAATATTCTTAAGGGTAAACGACAACGTACTGACCTTATCCGGCGCTGTACCAATCTGGCGCAATCCTGGAATAGCTGCCATTGCCGCTGTGGCATAGGCCATCAATGCTTCTTCATGTTTAGCCGCCGCTTCAAAACCAATTTGATTGAGATAGTCAATGGCTGCCCCTAAACCTACAGCTGCTGCCAGGTTGCCGGTACCTGCTTCAAATTTAGCTGGAATGTCGTTAAAGGTGGTTTTTTCAAAGGAAACAGACTCAATCATGTTGCCACCGCCTTGCCAGGGGGGCATCTCTTTGAGTAAAGCTGCCTTGCCATAGAGAGCACCAATGCCAGTGGGGCCAAAGAGCTTGTGACCGGAGAAAACATAAAAGTCAGCCCCCAGGTCTTGAACATTGGTTCGGAAATGGGGAACCGATTGAGCCCCATCGACCACCACCGTAGCACCATGGCGATGAGCCATAGCTGCCATGGTTTTGATGGGCAGCACCGTTCCCAAGACATTGGAAACATGACTCAGAGCAACGATACGGGTGCGATCGCTGAGCAGTTTTTGATATTCCTCCAGTAGGATTTGCCCTTGATCACTAATAGGAGCAACCTTTAACACAGCTCCTTTCTCTTGGGCTAGCATCTGCCAGGGCACAATGTTAGAGTGGTGCTCTAAGGTAGTGAGCAAAATCTCATCCCCAGCTTTAACATGCTTGCGACCATAGGTTTGCGCCACCAGATTAATCCCTTCGGTCGTACCCCGTACAAAGACAATTTCCTTGGCTAAACTTGCGCCCAGAAACCGTTGAATTTTCTCCCGAGCGTCTTCGTAGGCATTGGTAGAGCGCGCCGCTAGGGTATGAGCCCCTCGGTGTACATTGGAATTATCCTGCTCGTAGAACTGGGATAGAGTATCGATCACGCTCTGGGGTTTTTGACTGGTGGCCGCATTATCCATCCAGATCAGTGGCTTGCCATGAACCTGCTGGTGCAGAATTGGGAAGTCTCGCCGTACCGCTTCCACATCAAAGCCATCTTTGGGCAGTTGCGAGGTTTGTTGCTCAGTGGAAGGCTTGGATGAAGTTGACTCCGCCGGTTTTGAGTCTGGCAAAAAGTAAAACTTAGGTGTGCTTCCAGGGGGCAGGGGCACCGCTGCTGGAGGTTCGGTTAGAGACTGATGCAGATCTGCTTCACTCAGAGGAATGCGACCAACCCCTTCCTCTAAAATGCTCAGGAACTCGGCACCGGGTAGCATCTCAACCTGAGGTAGAGCCTCGCTGGTGCTCCGTCCCCCAAGTTGTTTGAGGTTTTGGATTTCCCCTTCCCCTTGACCTTGTAGCTCACGGCTTTGGGTTTCTATTGCCCCTCCGAGTTGTTCGGGAGCCACCATGTTGCTACCGGATGGGTCACCAGCAGGTAGCGTAGAGGCAGCAGAGGTGATGGTTGGAGACAGATTTGGCAAAAAGTAATAATCGGGGGAACTTTCATCAAATAAAGACGCAGGTTGGGAAGAAGCCGCTGTTTTACCCTGGATATCAGGAGAGGATTGTTGGCCCACTGCACCAGCTTGTTCAGGGTTTAGCACCGTTTTAGCTTTTGGTTCAACCTCCGATCCTACCTGTTCAGGGTTCTGCAATGCTGTACTGGTAGATTCTGCTGCTCCCATCTGGTCTGAGCCAGATTGAGGGGAAGCCGGAAGAGCAGGTTCGGTTGGCACAACGGCTGCCATGCCTTGCTCAAACAGACGCTGTAATTCGGCTGAGTCGGGTAGGAACTCGCTGAGGCTGAGATCCCCCATCCCTGTGATGCCATTGCCACTGCTTGGAGATTGACTGGGTACTTGACGCCCTGGCCGATTGGCTTCGCTAGCAGCAGTGCTGGGTGCAGTTGTGCTTTTGGTTGCTGCCTCACTGGTTTGAGTCGGAGACAAGTTGGGGGTTTGTGCTGAGGAGATCTCAGGCATTAAGGCAGAGCCAGAGGTATCCCCCTGAGGCACTGGCGTTAATGGGGCAGATGTGGGTGTTTTTCCCTGCAGATCAGGAGATTGCTGACTAGTTCCAGCCATCTGGTCTGGGGTTGACCCGCTGGACAGCAGCTGTTGAGCTTCAGCTCCCAATAGGTCTAGACTCCCCAAACCAGAGATGATTTGTTGAGCCTCAGACATGATTGGGTCTATTATTTGACCTAGACCCTGTAGGCTGGACAGCTGCTGTTGGGCATCACAGAGCAATTGCTCTGAACTTTGCCCACTATTGGTCTGCTGGGGTTGAGTCTCTTGTTGCTTGGGACTCTGGCTGCTGGATTGAGCTTGAGCAGCCGCCACAGGTTGACTTGAACCCTGTCCAGTCAGCATTTGTGGTATCATGCCAGCTATTGCCTCTGGTGAGGTTAGCGGTTCGGGTAGCTGGGCAAAGAGCTGATTCAATATCTGATCTAACATTTGGGGATCGGATAGATCCCCTCCGAAAGAGCTTTCAAGGGGTTGACTGTTCTGAGGCGATGGGGAAAGATTTAAACCTTGTTGTTCAGTCATAATTATGGTAGGTCGTAATATCTACGTTCTCCAGAACGCCTAGGGCGTCGGGCACAAGGCAGGCTACGGAAAAATAGGTGGTAATCAGGTAAGTGGCAATCGCCTGGTCATTGATCCCCATTAAACGCACGGACACGCCCGGCACTTGTTCTCCAGACACGCCAGTTTTGTGTAGACCCACCACCCCTTGGGCGGCTTCGCCAACTCGCATCAGCAGAATATTGGTTTTGCCCTCGTTTACCTTCAACTTATTACTGGGAACTACCGGAACCCCTCGCCAGGTGATATAGGGAGAACCAAATAGTTGAACGGTTGCAGGGGGAACACCCCGAAGCGTACATTCTCGGCCAAACGCAGCGATCGCTTGGGGGTGGGCTAAGAAAAATGCTGGCTGTTTCCAGACCTTTGTCAATAGTTCATCAAAGTCATCCGGTGTGGGTGGCCCAGTACGAGTGGAGATGCGCATAGATGGATCTGCGGCATGGACTAAGCCATAGGCTTTGTCGGGATCACCATCACCATCATGGTTAATAATGTCGTTTTCCTTACGTTCCATCAATCCTTCAACGGTGATGCGCAACTGCTCTCGCACCTGATCCGTGGCATTGCTGTAGAGATCACCGACTCGGGTATGAACCTTCAAGATTGTCTGGACAATACTCAGGGGATACTCCCGAGGTTCATCATCGTAGTCAACAAAGGTTTGGGTGACGCTGGGTTCGCCTTCGTGACCACTTAATATTTCAATGTTCTTTTCCCCATCATCGTTCGTGGGCATCTCTTCTGTAACTCTGATATCTCGGCGGTTCACCCGGTAAGTACCACCTGAAACCTCAACCCAAGGTAGAAGCTTGAGGAGTAAACGTGGGGTCTTCCCCCGCATTTGGGGCGCTGTTTTAGTCGTCGTCGCTAAATTACGCGCTGTTTGAGTACTTAAGCTTTGTTGCGGTTGGTCTGGTGTATAAACCATCTTTTAAATCCAAGCAGTACATTAATTTAATTCACCAGGATTAATATACTATATGCTGACGCGGATAGCAATTTAGAGTAAACAAATCTTGTCTCTTGTTAGGTAATCGGTAATATTTCTTAATTAACCATGGCTTATTGTGCTTGTTGACAAGGGATTTTACAAATTATATAGTTTATATAGTGTTTATTGAATTACCAAAACACTATATAATCAAATATTGCACAACTACAAAAAACTTAATAACGGCAGTGATAACAATCAATTTGAGTACTTAAATAGTCAAATATTATCACTTTTACCTGTTCCACGTTCCCTGTTCCCTAGTTTTACAGGTAAAATTTTAACTTGGA
>NZ_JAAHFV010000176.1:0-13186 GCF_010672755.1 Moorena sp. SIO1F2 | reverse complement strand
GGCTCTCCTAGGGTGGCTATGATAAATTAGTATAAAATAATCCCCATAGCCTTTACTAAGTAAGGTTTTGAGTAATTTAAAAATGCAATTTTAATAAAACTGTATTTTGAGTTGATTGAATCCCTTGTTATTTAAGGGGTTAAGCTAATTTAAACTACTAATTTAGTATAATCAGTCTAGGAGAGCCATTAAAATTAACGAGTAACAAGGGACAAGTAACAAGTAACAATGCGTGTAAAAATTTGTGGCATTACGAAACCGGAGCAAGGAAATGCGATCGCAAAATTGGGAGCAACAGCATTAGGCTTTATTTGTGTACCAGGCTCTCCTCGTTACGTTACACCCCAGCAAATTCAAGTCGTGGTCAACCACTTGTCCGTATCAGTTGACCGCATTGGTGTGTTTGCTAATACCTCTACGGAAGAAATCACTCAAATTGTCGCTGATTCAGGGATAAATGCCGTTCAGCTGCATAGTAATGAATCCCCAGAATTTTGCCAAAAGCTGCGCCAAGCTTTACCAGAGATTGAAATTATTAAAGCCTTAAGGATAAGAACTCCAGAATGTTTAAATCAGGCAGATAGTTATTTAAGTTGTGTAGATACACTATTGCTAGATGCTTACCATCGAAAAATGTTGGGCGGCACTGGTAAAACCTTAGACTGGCAAAGGCTACAAAAATTTCGTCCCAGTATCCCTTGGTTACTAGCTGGTGGCTTGACACCGGATAATGTCTTAGATGCCCTAACGTTGGTGCAACCCAGTGGGATTGATTTATCCAGCGGTGTAGAGCGAACACCAGGTGATAAAGATTTAAAAAAGGTTGCTCGGTTATTGGAGAAATTAGGATTAAGAGTTTAAGGTTGAAGGTTGAAAGTTAAATGTTAAATTTTAAAGGTTGAAGGTTGAAGGTTGTTGGCCTTTGGCGTTCGGTGTAGGGTAGGTTTAAGATTAAAGATCAATAGTCAACAGTCAACAAGGTTTGGGATGATTCCAATGGAATGGTAAAGTGGAATTGACTACCTTGATTTTTCCCCTCAGACTTAGCCCAAATTTTTCCACCCATACCTTTAATAATCTGACGACAGATAGCTAGACCAAGACCTGTGCCACCAACAGTGCGTCGGAGTGAATCTTCCTCTTGATAAAAACTTTCAAATATTGCGTCTAGCTGACTGGGTTCAATACCCCTACCTGTATCCGCTACAATTACTTCTAGCATAGGATTACGGTGGCGATTCTTGGTTATCAATCCCACCGAATCAGGTTGAGTTTCATTAATTTGGGCTTGGATAGTGATTTTACCCCCTGGCTCAGTAAACTTACAGGCATTATCTAGGAGTTTGGTTAAGACTTCTACCAATCCTTCACCATCTGCTAGGACTGTAGGTAACACAGAGGGTAGTTTAACGTTGATTTCTGGTAGTGTATCTGGTGACCAAATTGATCTCAGAGCAGAAAGAGCCAAGTCTAGGACTTCGATAATCTGGATGGATTCAGGGTAACGGGATGTCTGACCACTTTCTAACTTAGACAGAGTGAGGAAATCTTGAATCAGTTTACGCATGCGCTCGGCATCGGTTAACGCCGTATCAAGCATAGTTTGCCGAAACTCCGTTGGCATTTCTGGTTCACTCTCTAAACTTTCTAGGCAAACTCGAATAGTTGATAAGGGAGTTCGTAATTCATGACCAACGATAGCAATCAGATTATTGCGGGTTCGTTCTAGGGCTTCTAGTTGGTTATGGAGTTGAGTTAAGTCAGTATAAGCTTGGGCTTGATTCAACGCTACCCCAGCTTGAGTTGCGATCGCTTCTACTAAATCAATCTCGTCTTCGAGCCATCTATAGGCTTCCGAACCGCCATGGTGAAGTTCGAGCATCCCCAGCAGTGTTCCTTGATAGTGTATTGGTACCAGTAACCAAGATCGAATCTGCCAACGCTCAATAGTTGTCCTCAGAGCTGGGTTATTGTGTAAGTTGGGAGCTCCAGTAACATCAGCAATGGCAATGGCTCGTTCCTGAGCTAGAGCGACTTGAATTAGAGGATTATCTGCTAACGACCACATCTGTCCATTGAGGGACGGTAAACCAGAAGCAACCGATTCATACTCAATTTTTGCTTGCTGGTCACTAGGACTACAGCGGTAAAGCAGGCAACGGCAAGAATTAAAGGTGTTTCCTAACTCCTTTACTGTCGCTGCTAGAACATCTTGGGGATTGAGGGAGCGACGGATGGTGGCGGTGATGGCATTAATCAGACGCTCCTTGCCTTCTTTGGTGGTCAGGACTCGATAAGCTTTCAGGAGCTTATATTGACTAGCTTGCAGATAAGTTACCAGCCGCTGAGCAAAAATACTAATATCAATCCCTGCACTCGTCAGCAACAATGTTTTCTCTGGGAGCTCTGTGGTCAAACCATAGTGCTGCCATACCTGCTCCACTTTTGGGGCTAGTTCTGGTCGATAACTAGCAATCCGTCCCAGTAACAGTCGAGCAGCATGAATAGTAACCCGGGGGTCAAAGGACCAAAATCCCTCAAACCTGCGCGCCTGATCGATCGAAATTGCTGGTGTCAGTTGTTCTCGACAAATTAGGCAAGCTGTATACTTCTGCGCCAAAATCACCAGGTGCCACTCTTGGGCAAGACCATCATTTGGGTCTAAGGGGATAATTTCTAAGGATTGTTCAACCACAGCAAAGCCAGACTCGGATTCTGGTGCCGCCAGCACATAAACTTGGTTTGTACGTTGGGCAATTCGCTGATAGCGGTGGACTTCCTGACGATAAAACTTTTCATGCTGGAAATTGGCAATCACCAAGGGAGAGTCATCCACTGCTAGCACGAGGTCTTCCATGGCATGAGAAAGAGCTGTCAAGGAAGATTTGAAGTACATTTGGCAGCGCAGATCTGGTAACTCTTGCCGTAAATCTCCCAGTAACGAATTCGGATTATTCACCTAGAAATCCCTCCCTAATTAGTCCCACTCCACCCATGAGGGGGATAGTTTTACCTCAACAAACCCTTTTGATCAAACAAACCCTTTTGATCAAACCAACCCTTTTGATCAAGGGATTATTTATTAGTTGTTAGCTGTTAGCTTTTGGAAGTTTGAATATTCACTACTGAGTTGATCTGGTACCGTTGCCCCAGAAAGCTCAGCCTGACCCAAATCTACATCACACAGACTAACCCGTCTCAAGTCTACCTGACTCAAAATTGCTCCACTCAAGTTTGCTTGAGAAAGGTCAGCATCACACAAATTTGCTCTAGTCAAGTCTGCCTGGTGCAGACAAGCACCAGTCAAGTTAGCCCCTCTTAAGTCAGCGTAGCGTAGGTCTGCCCTGGTTAAATTGGCTCCTCGCAAATCGGTATCCTGAAGAACGGTTAATCTTAAATCGGCTCGGGTTAGAATAGCTTGGCGCAGGTTTACTCTAGTCAGATTCGCCCGAATCATAAATGCCTGACTCAAGTTAGCCTGCACTAGAGAGGTTTTTTTCAAATTGGTTCGCCACAGTTTCGCTCCAGTCAGATTTGCCTGATTAAGGTTGACTTCCTGTAAAACCGCGAGACTCAGGTTGGCGTCAGCTAGGTTGACTCGTCTGAAAATTACTCCAGTCAGATTGACTTCACTCAGGTTGATTTGCTGGAGATCTACTCCACGGAAATCCCTCTCACCTGCTGAATAACGCTCTAGAAGCTCAATAGTATCCATTTGGGGTATCCATAGCTGGCAGCTGCGCCAACATGACATAGTGTTAATTTTAATGTAACATAATGTTAAGAATACTTTTTGTATGTAAATGATTATGTTAAATTAGGAAGTTTTATCCGGAGATAAGCTATTCTTATCGGTGCCTGCAATCGATTGGTGATAAAATATGAAGCTTACCCGAACAGGTAAGTGTCGGCTTCAAGCTAACCCTAGCTATTCCTTGTGCTTTTAAGCTGGCGTAAAGTCTTTGCTGACTTGGTGTGGGATGCCACAATAGAGATCCAACTCAAGATCTAAGAGCAGTTTTCACAATTGATAGCCCAATAGCTGATTTGGAGGTAAGCTCAGAATAAGCTGTTGCTGTAACCAACGCTATGGTCTACTGATTTTAAAACTGCGTTCACCAGATCGAATGTTGCTCTGATGATTATCATCAATCTGTTGTGATTAGCCGTTCTGATAAGGAAAAATTGCCGTGGAAGCTGGGAATCAGCAAAGGATTTTAGGCTATTTCATTGAAGAAGCGAAAGAACACCTGGAAACCATTGAACAGGGACTGTTAAATCTGGGCTCAGTGGTCAATGAACCAGAGACGGTTAATGAATTGTTTCGCGCTGCTCATTCTGTTAAAGGCGGGGCGGCGATGTTGGGATATACAAGTATTCAAAAGACTGCCCATCGTTTAGAGGATTCTTTCAAAGTACTTCAAGAGAATAAGATTAAGGTTGATCAACAGCTGGAGACTCTGTTTTTAAAGAGTTATGATACCCTCAAAGCTTTGATTGATCTGTTGGAAGGACCGTTTGGGTTTGAGCAAAGTGAAGCAGAAAAAATTCTAAAAGCAGCTCAGCCAGGCTTTGAACAATTACAGAATTATCTCAAAACTTTGGTCAGTGGTGAGAGTCAATTACCAGCGGCAATGGCTTCTAGCTCTGCTGCTGAAAAAGCGATTCGTTCTGATCAAGTTTCGACTAGCAAAGCTTCTTCTTCAGCAAAAGGGAAATTTCCCCCAGACTTTGGGCCGAAGGTGATTAGCCTGCTTAAAGATATGCTAGAGCTGTTTAAACAATCTTCCACACCAACCAATCGCCAACAACTTCAAAAGCTTTGTAAGCGTCTGGCTCAACTGGGGGCTGGGATTGGTAGTTGGCATAAATTAGTGGGAGTTTGCCATAAAGCGATCGCAAATCCTCAAAACTCCTATATCCAGTTAGCACCATTAGTGATCAAAGAACTCAAAGAAGCTAGTGACCAGTTGCAAGCAGCACAGGGTAATCTAGAGGAGTTGCGAAAGGCAGCGGCTGCGATCGCTCCGAGTTCAGCACTGCAAAAACTAGCAGCTGTAGGATCTACTCGGCCAAACCGAACCACTAAGGGTAAGGAAATTACGATTGTGCTAGAACCAAAAGCCGCCGCCAAGGTACTGATCCAAGCCTTTGATAAACCCCAGCTGTCAAAACTGGTTAAGTTACTGATTCCAGCAACTCGTGCTTCTTCCTAGGCCAACGAATCGCACTTTTGATTAACGTCCTAAGTGCCGTGATGCCAGCTGCATGGCATCATAAATATCCACATCCCCATCCCCATCAGCATCTAGAAAGCCACTGAGTACAGAATTAGAACCAAGGGGATTCTCAATATTGGTGCCAGTCTTGAGGAAATTCAACACTACGGGTACCAGGGTGGGTAGCATGGCTTGAATGATACCAGCATTAATACCTGTCTTGCTAGTAATTTCTCCAACAAGCTCCTGAATCTGAGGCGCACTAAAGAGCATATTGACCACTTGAGAACTAGCACCAATGCCACCAAATTGATTAACTAGTGCTTGTACCTGCTCATCTCCTTCATTTCTGCGCTTTTGTTGCAGCGCTGAACGCACATACTTACCTACAATTGAGGTGGCAGATTGCACCGCTGAGGGATTGGTGTGATGGTTACCACTCAACTGCTGTACCGTGTCCAGAATATCCCCTAGCTGACTAGAGCTAGCTTCTTGTGTAGGACTATTAATGGCACTGAGAATACTATTGAATAAGTTCATTGTTTTTTAACGGATTTAAACAGTCAGTTTTAAACAGTTCTTTCCAAAATCAATCATGAATGACTGATTGATTATAGTTCCCTACTATAACTTATGGCTGACTAGTTAACGTGAACTCCCCTCAACTAGACCCTTGGAGTTAGTTGCGGCTTCGAGTCTCTTTCGCTGTTACCTCCATCCACTCTTATTACAAGTCTTAGACAGCGTCTCGGGTTGCTGGAGATGGGGGAATTCTTGCCGGATCTTCTAAGATTAATAATTAAAACCTATCCTATCTTCCATGCCCCTGCCACGTCTACTAACCCTAATTATTGGCCTCATTATTATTCTGGGGCTAATGCTTTGGTTGATTAATGGTATATACCAACTATATATCCAAATTTCCTTTACTGCTCCGGTACTGGCTAATTTACTGCTGCTGTTGGTGATTACCTTGCTAGGGCTACTAATATGGGCTTTAATCTACACCATGGGGTTATTTGGTAAATCCCGGAAACGTCCAGGTAAGGGTCGTCTGGAACCTAAAGCCCCGGAGGTAAAAACTGAAGCAGCAGAAGAAACCCTTAAAGCAGTAAGGCAACAGGTCAAACAGATTCAGGATGAAGTGTCACGGCAAGCGATGCTGCGTCGCTCTGAGGAAATTGAAGCTATCCTCTCCCGTGGGGAACTGTTAGTGGTAGTGTTTGGTACTGGTTCAGCGGGGAAAACTTCTCTAGTCAATGCTTTGATTGGTCGGATGGTGGGTGAAGTCGGTGCGCCCATGGGAACGACGGAGGTTGGGGAAACCTACAAACTAAAGCTGAAGGGATTAGAACGCCCAATTCTGATTACTGATACACCAGGAATTTTAGAATCTGGCGTGGTTGGCACTCAGCGAGAGCAATGGGCACGACATTTGGCAACGGAAGCGGATTTGTTGTTGTTCGTGGTGGATAACGACTTACGACACTCAGAGTATGATCCATTCCGAAAGTTGGCAGAGATTGGGAAGCGATCGCTTCTGGTCTTCAATAAAATTGACCTGTACACGGAACAAGACTCAGAGAGGATTCTAGCACGATTGCGCCACCGAGTAAGGAGCTTTATTGCTGGTTCAGATGTAGTTGCGATCGCAGCCAATCCCCAGCCTGTTACCCTAGAAAATGGTCAGCTTTGCCAACCTGAACCGGAAATTTTGCCCTTAATCCGTCGCTTAGCTGCTGTATTAAGAGCAGAGGGAGAAGAGTTGATTGCTGATAACATACTGCTACAATCCCAACGGTTAGGCCAAGAAGCTCGACACATCCTCGACAAGCAGCGCAGGCGAGAAGCAGATAAGGTGGTGGAACGGTTCCAGTGGATTGGAGCAAGTGTAATTTCTCTGACTCCTTTACCTGTGGTGGATTTGTTAGCAACTGCAGCAGTCAATGCCCAAATGGTGGTGGAAATTGGCAAAATCTACGGCTGTGAACTGAATATGGAAAGGGGTCGGGAATTAGCCCTATCCTTGGGAAAAACCTTAGCTAGTTTGGGCATTGTCAAGGGAGCGATTCAAATCCTTAGCACTACACTAAGGTTGAATCTTGCCACCTATATTGTCGGCAAAGCGATTCAGGGGGTAACCGCTGCTTATCTAATCCGAATTGCTGGGAAAAGCTTTATTGAATACTTCCGCAATGACCAAGACTGGGGAGATGGAGGGATGAGTGAAGTGGTCCAGAAGCAGTTTCAGTTAAACCAGCGGGATGAGTTTATTAAAGCCTTTGTCAGTGAAGCGATCGCAAAAGTAGTCAAACCTCTGACAGGGAAACCAGAAGCCCAATCACCAATCGATGAAAGGGACTAAATCAAGGGCAAAGCCAGGAAATCATAAATCTCCGCCAGAATGCCTATCAAATCGACTCACATTCCTGTTTAATGAAATAGAGTAGATTCAATGTTTTCTCCAGCCCCCCATGCCCCTCACATCAATGGGGGTTTCTTTTTATCTATCGTTTTATATATCCTTTTCTCAAGGAGACTCATCCACTACCTATAGTCAAAGCACTAGGTAGCAAGCTTCACCCTGCCCCGATTTACAGCGTGGAGCAATCTGTCGATGGAGTCTCTCTCTTCGGAGGTGAGTGAATCCTCCAATAGTGCTGCCATCAATCCATATCGATCAGCAAGAGTAATTTTTCCAGAGCTGCTAACTTTAGCAAATAGTTCTGGTATAGCACCGGGAATAAGACGAACTGGAGCCAACATTATACTATAGGGTAATGGCTGTTGTTTATATTTTTAACCTTTTTCCGGAGCTTGGGGATGTGGGGCTATACCCCCTGTTAAATCAAGTCCGGTTGAATACCCACTTTCTACTCCCACTAACTTTGCTGAATTCTTCTAAGGAGACCCTACTTCTGAGCTAACAGTGCTTTAGCCTTTTGCCAGAGAGCATCCAACTCATCTAAGGTGTAATCAGACAGTGGGCGCTCAGCCAATGCTTCCACTTGCGCTAACCTTTCAATAAAGCGTGCTTGGGTTCCCTGCAAAGCAGCTGAAGGGTCAAGGTCATACCAACGCGCTATATTAATCAGAGTAAACAGTACGTCTCCCAATTCTGCTTCCTGGTGGGCTTTATCGTCCTGTTCAAGTGCTTGTTGAAACTCAGCCAATTCTTCGTGAAACTTATCCCAAACTCCCTCAACATTATCCCACTCAAACCCACCACTAGCGGCCTTTTTCGATATCTTCATCCCAGCCATTAGGGGGGGAAGGGTTTTACTATAGCGACTGAGTTTATGACTCAATAATTGCTTATCCGCAACGGTTTCTCCTTTCTCTGCTGCCTTAATGTCCTCCCAGTTTTGACGCACCTCCTCGACATTATCAACCTGGACATCACCGAACACATGGGGATGACGGCGGATTAGTTTTTGAGTAATCCCCTGAGCTACCTCGGTCAAGGTAAACTGACCTTGCTCACTACTAATCTGAGCTTGCAGAACTACCTGCAATAACAAATCCCCCAACTCCTCTGCGATCGCATTTTGATTGTTACTGCGAATCGCATCCACTACTTCATAAGCTTCTTCAATCACATAAGGAATTAGGGACTGAGGGGTCTGAGCCAAATCCCAAGGACAACCACCCTCAGGCGATCGCAATCTGGCTACTACATCAATCAACTCTTGCAAAGCCGCCAACATCGAAACCTGATCAACTGGCTGAGCTTGTTCCGGGGAAGTAGACATAAAACCGAAAAGCGAAACGCCACTTAATTAGTCTTAACGAAATCTACCACTAATGCCAAATTTTAGGTAAGCATTCAGCTATCAGCTATCAGCTATCAGCTATCAGCTATTAGCTATCAGCTTATGCCCATGCTACTTGAAGTGCTATCAGCTTTCAGGCGCTTTAACTGTACGGGGTCGGATCAGTAAAGCGAGCAGGGATTTTCAACCAGCCGTACCAGCACCCCCCACCTTGTTTACTACCTCCCGTTGATTAGCTGACGGCTGACAGCTGATAGCTGTTGGCGTAGCCTGCGCGTAGCGCATATGCTTACCTTTTGCCTTTGCGTGCTTTGGGTCTTTGTGGTTTACTCTTACCGGCACCCCTGCCCTTGCTCCTCCCTTGCTTGCCAGACCATAACCCCGTGATCCCCCTTTTTTTAAACTCCTTATAAGCGGAACTTCCCCAATCACTGACAAAATGCGCGATCGCACCCAACTCTAATCCCACCACACAGGCCATCAACCAGGTACGATATTCCCACACCCTACCGCCCAGCCCTTGAATCAGCTCTAGCCAACGATCTGGTTCATCCTGGAATAGCTGAAACACCAGCAATCCCACACCCCCAAACAAGACGAGCCAATTGGCTAGATAAAGCAGTCGCAAAATTGTTCCAATCACTGGTCCATGAGAAAAAATAGAACGGTGAGGCACCATCCTCTGATAAGGGATCCAAATCCAGCGCAACCAGCCCCAACGCTTAAAGGGTCGAGAGTATAGATCTAAATCAGGGCTAAACATCAAGCCACCGAACAGGAAGCCTCCAGCTACAATCAAGGTCAAATCACTACTCCGGGTTACTACCAGGCTCAAAACCGTGACTACTGGCAAACTCCACAAGGTTATGCGATCATGTATATAGCCAGAGGACATATTTTTTATAGTTGTTGTCGTCTTTGGAAAAATATGCTATAGTAAGTAAGTATTGCATACGGGCGGTTAGCTCAGCGGTAGAGCGCCTGCCTTACAAGCAGGACGTCACTGGTTCGAATCCAGTACTGCCCATGTCCGTTTAATTCCAAAGTTAAACTCCAAGGTTAAACAAAGAACTAACTCTCGCTTGTTAGTTCTTTGTTTACTACCTCCCTTTGATTAGCTAACCCGCGAGAAGCCCCGCGCCCTACTTGATAAAGTGGGCGTCGGGATGATAGCGGGGCAATGAAGTGAAACGTAATTGCCAACTAAGACTCTTTTGGTTCAGGGAAACGAGCTATCAGGCTTCTAAGCAGCTCAGAACAGGTCATCCCTCTGCGATCAGCTTCCTGTTTCAGCTGCTTCTTTTCAAAACTAGTCAGCCTAATCATTAAATTTTTATCTTTCATTTTGCCTTGACATCTGTAAACACAAGTGTTATTTTGATAATAGGTCGAAAAACAGGAGATGGCAATAATGAGGGCAGCTTATCAATACCGCTTAAGATTAACCAAGTCACAAGAAGCAGAAGTAGAGAAATGGCTTGACATGCTTAGGTGTCAATACAACTACCTACTAGCTGACAGATTCAACTGGTATGAGCAAAATCGCTGTTCTATCAACTCTTGCCCTCTTGTTTGCCACCTACCGGCTCTAAGAAATAACCCTGACTACTTTTCCCAGAAAAAGACTTTACCTCAATTAAAGAAGGATAGACCCTGGTATAGTTCAGTGCAGTCTCAAGTTCTTCAAGACTGCGTCAAAAAAGTAGATCTAGCTTTTAAACGGTTTCTTAAAGGGGATGTCAACGGGAGAAAGAGCGGAAGACCTCGCTTCAAAGGGAAAAATAGATATAGATCGTTTACTTTCCCTTCTTTGGGCAAAACTCCTATAAATGGGAATATCTTGACTCTTCCAAAATTTGGGAAAGTTAAGATGATTTATCATCGACCCATTCCAGAAGGATTTAAGATCAAGACAGCTACCATTACCCGGAAAACTGACGGTTATTACGTCACGCTGTCTATTCAAGATGATACCGTATCGGAAATTATCCCCATAGACAAGGTGGATAACCCTGTCGGGATAGACATGGGACTTAAATCTTTCCTGGTAAAGTCTGATGGTTCAGAGGTACCTATCCCCCAATACTATCGGAAAGCTCAAAAACGATTAAAGAAAATCCAGAAAACTGTCAGCAGATCAAAGAAAGGAAGTAATAATAGGAAAAAAGCTGTTAGTAAGTTAGGAAAAGCTCACAAAAAAGTAGCTGACACTCGAAAAGACTTTCATTTTAAAACAGCAAAAAATCTACTAGACAACCACGATCTAGTAGCTCATGAGAAACTCAACATTAAGGGTTTAGCCAAGACTAAACTAGCTAAATCTGTCTTAGATGCTGGATGGGGGCAGTTCCTGTCTATTTTGTCAGTCAAAGCCGTTCGCGTAGCGTGGCCTACGGCCTTAAATGCTGGACTGATTGCAAAAGCAGTGAACCCCAGAAATACCAGCCAAAACTGTTCCAATTGTGGAACAAAAGTCCCTAAAGAATTAAAAGACCGCATCCATTCTTGTCCTCACTGTGGTTTTACAGCAGATCGTGATGTGAATGCGGCAATAAACATTTTAAATTTGGCGGTGGGGCGTCCCGTCAGGAGTAAAGCTTGCCGAGTAACCGTTCGCGTAGCGTCGGGCAAAGCCCGATAGGGGTACCTGGTGTTGGCAAGAAGCCCGCGTTGTCCCGTTAGGGCAACGTCGGGAGTACGTCACCATCATAGCTAAGGCTGATAGCTGACGGCTGACGGCTGAACGCGCACGCGTGAGCTTTTAGCTGACGGCTGACGGCTGACGGCTGAACACTAAATTATCATAGCCACACTGGGAGAGCCATTCTGCTTCAGCTGTTTGTAGTCTTGAAGTTGCTTTTCCAGCTCAACATGCAGGTGATCAATTTCCTCTTTTTCCAGGATTTGTAATAGGGCTAGATTCAAGTTTTGCTGGGCAGCAAAGTAGAGGTTGGGATCAATCACAAATACCCTAACTATAATCACACGAGCATTCTCTTCAATGTGGGAAAATAAAACTAATAGTTTCTGCTTGTGCAAGCCATCGATAGACGGAATTTTTTCTTCAATAGCCTGACAAATTCGGCTAGTTTGCTCAGCCGAAATCCCATCAACTTTCAGAGTTAAATTTATGCCCCACTCAAAGGTATCGCCAGTCTTCTGGGACCAATTTTCCACAACGCCAGCAATCATTTTAGAATTGGGAACTTTTTTGATAGAACCCCACTCAGTCAGACGAAGCTGTGTACTTCTCAGACCAATACTGACGATCTGAACAAAACCATTTACGCCGTCAACTCCTACCCAGTCACCGGGTTTATAGAGACCATCAGCGTAGATAATCACCGTACAAAACCAGTCATAGATAATATCTTTCAATAACAAACCTAAGGCAACACCTGCGCCACCGACTAGACCGATCAGTGCACCGGCAGATGCCCCCAACAAAATCTCACTGGCTTTAATCACAGCAATCAGGATTGCTGCTGTCTGAAAAAGCCTTGGGAAGTAGGGGACGAACAAATCGTCCAGTTCAGTTTCAGTGTGTGCCGCCAATCCGGCTAGCAGCTCCCCCAGTAGTGGAGCAGCACGGTAAAGAATATAGGTGACAATGAACAGAGCGCTGACAAAGAGAATCTCGGGGATTTTCTGATTCTGTTCAGGACTAAGATGGGTTGCCACAACACTATTTACTAGCCATAGTCCAGCCAGCCAAATTAGCCAGCCTAATGGTGCTCTAAGAATCTTAATAAACTCATCGTCTAGGGTGCTTTCTGTAGCGCTAGTCAGACGCTCGATTCTGTCAATGATTATGGCAGTGAACAAACCTCGACATATGTGGGTGAGGAAGAGGATGACCACCATAATAAGTATTGTGGAAACAGGGATGTTGCCCAGCTGGAAGTCGGAATCAAATATTCTTTCTTTGATTAAGTTGATAAGGTTTTCCATAGTTTTGACTAAAATAGAACAGCAGAGAGCTCGATCTGCCTAGTTGCACTGGTTCTTAAACTTAGATATTGCACTAGGACAAAACTAGTTAATAATAGGTAAAGTTGCCTCGAATAGCAGATGATTTAAAGACTAGTTATTAGTTACAGCGGTTTGCACTTCAGTTAAGTACAAAGTTTTGGTTTTGTAGGGAGCAGGGAGCAGGGAGCAGGGAAGAGGGAAGATGAGAAACAATGTGTACCA
>NZ_JAAHFV010000175.1:0-13188 GCF_010672755.1 Moorena sp. SIO1F2 | reverse complement strand
TGATTGTTGTGGAGCCTTTATGGTTGACAGGCTATGCATAGAAGGGTTAAAACTTGTTGATTAAGGCTCCACTACCTTACGGTAACTTTAAACGCAGTGGAACTCGTGGTAATGAACCATTCAAAAGTAAGTAGTCGGACAAAAATAAATCGAACTGTATTAACTTTTGTAAAGGAGTGATAAGTCTAACATTACGTGACCCGATGTCAATTTTCAAAAAGCAAGACCTAGAGCAGTTAAAAATCGCAAAAATATTCAAAAAAAACGGCCATGAAACAAATTAAATTACTTCAATATAACTAGAACCAGACCGAAGTAAAATGACAGAATCCTTAGCACATGAGAGTCATTAATTATCCAGTCATTTTATTAAAATAAACCTCAAAACTTAATTAAATATAAATCTTTTGACCGCCAATCCATTCCGATTTTGTCTCGTCTGAATACCTGCCATTACAGCGACTGATAATTCGTATTCATCCTCAAACATTTGACCAGCTAATTCATCTTCTTTCAGTCGTTGCCACTCGTTCTCAATTCGATTGAGTTCAGGAGAATAACTAGGTAACAAGAATATATAGAGTCCAAGACTCTCCCATTTTTCATAATTAGATTTCGTTAATTTACTTGTATGAATAGAACCTTGGTCTTGAACAACAACAGTTATTTTTCCAGTTTTCTTTAATCTTTCTTCTGCTTGTACTGCTTGCCAATTCATTAATTTGATATAACTTTCACTTTTAAAACTTTTGAAAGTCAATCCATACTCAAAACTTTTTCCTCTTTCTAATAGTCCACATATATTTAATCGTTTTCCTTTTTTTTTCCCCTGCTCAATTCTTTTTTGACTTCCAATTTTCATCCAAGTGTACAAGGTTTCCGCCCATAAACTAAAACCGGACTCATCTAAATATTTTAAACAAATTTCTCCCACTGCTGCTGATATTTCCAGCATTTCTAAATCCGATTTTTTGATGACTAATTGCTGACTATTTTGCTTTCCTTTCAGAGATTTTCTCGTTCTTTTCCATCTATATAGTTTTTTTTTATAATTCTTCTTAGATGACGCTGACTTAGATGAATTTTTCTTTCATTTTCTAGAAAATTACAAAGCTGATTACTGCTATAGGCTCTTGACTCTGTGTCTAATTTTTCCTCGATTATTGCGCTTATCTTCTGTCGTCCATTTCTTCTTTCTTCCTGACCGGTGAGCATCCCACAATCCGCTTAATCCCCTCTTTTCCCATCTATGTATTATTTCTCTAACTGTTTGAATTGAACAATTCAAATAAATCGCTATTTTTTTCACTTTCCATCCCATAGATGAGAGTCCCAGGGCTGAAGCCCTATCTCTTGTTCTTTGGGGAATTTTGTCAGCTTTACTTAATTCCAATAAAGTGATGTCTTGAGCCTTAGTTAAAAATACTCTTAAAGGGGGAGATGACATTGATCGCTGACTCCAAGTCTTTCTCTAAAACTCTCACAATTGGCTGAGCCCAAAAATTAAAAAAAGATTAATTTTTATTGGATTGGAGTCGGCAATCTATACTTGATTTATTTTTCCACCTCTGATCCTCAAGCTATACGACTTAACCGCACTTGGCTTTCCCGGAGCGTGCGGTTAAGCCTATCGCTGACTCTTCTTTACAAAACTTCATACAGTACTGTTTATTTTTGTCCCACTACTTATTAGTTATTATATGAGTTCAAAATCACCTCAATCTCGTCGTTTGATGCAGGGCTGTTTCATTCTAAATTGCAATATTTTATGCATTGACGAGGATACGTCGTTTCAGCCTTCGATAATTCAGGTATGCGATGGCTGAAAGCCTGTAAACTCGTTACCTAGATCCAGAATGAAATAACCCTGTCGTTTGATGGATGGAATTAGAGGACATTGGCTCATTGAAAATTCTCTTCATTGGGTAAAGGACGTCATCTATGAAGAAGATATTAGTCCCCAAACATCAGGATTTGCTCCAAAAAACTTATCTTTGCTCAAAACCTGGGTTTTAACCCTGATTCGAGCACATGGCTTTGATTCAATCAAGGCAGCAAGAGCGTGAAATGAGCCATAATTTGAGGTATATCCTCATTTTTTGGACTTAAGACTAATTATCTCTAATTATCTTCTATTTTATTGAAAATGAAACAGCCCTGCCTCTCAGGAGAACTCTTAAGAATCATGGGCATAGCTATCAGGCATACCTAAATGGGTCATACGATTGAGGGCAGCACAGGCCAGTAAAAGTTCTACAGCCTGGTTATCGAAAGTACGACGAGAACAACTAGTGCCAAAGATCACCTTGAAACGAAACATCGCTGTTTCCGATAATGAGCGACGGTGGTATCCACTCTCGTGTTTCCATTGGCTTCGACCCACTTGTTCAATCCGCACCAGGTTCTGATTGCGTGGATGGTTGTCCCCCTCTTGTGGCCAATATTGAGCATCATGACGTGGGGGGATATTGACCTGAGCACCTCGAGAACTGATGGCATCATAGCACTTGCGCTTATCATAGGCTCCATCTGCGGATACTGCTTCAATATTTTCTTCTATGGCGTCCAACACCTCCGATAAAGCGGAATCGTCACTGAGGTTATTGGTACTTACTAGGGCACTAAGTATCTCCCCTGTGCTCTCATCCACCCCTAGATGAAGCTTTCGCCAACTGCGACGGAAAGCTCACACCATGTTGACGCACTTTCCAAACTCCATCCCCATACACTTTTATACCTGTGGAATCCACCACCACATGCCGTGGCAAATTCCTTTCTATGACGGGCATTGCTACACTTAATTTTCCCAGTCGCCTCGATACCGTTGAATGGTCTGGTACATCTAAGTCCACCCCCATTAACCGGGCATAACGACTCCATCAATCCTTGGGTTTGCCTTCCTGGTAAATTCAGCAGTGAACTGATCGTACTCATGGAGCGCGATCGCTATGTCACTGTATTGGGGTGATCTGCCTCGTTTCCCTGTCTTGTGCGGATTCCACCATCCCTCAAGTACCTCCTCATCAATCGGTGAAGGTCAAACTTCCTCGGTTTTTTAGGGCTGTGTTGTACTCACTCCAATTCCTAATTTTATATTGGGTCTTGGTCTTTGCTTCTGTCATGGCTGGGTCGAGCAAAATTTTTCTCTCTCACATATTATTGCAGCTAACTCATACTCTTTATGCAACAAAGCCTATAAATTTTGTATCTGGGTTATAAAAATACTTCTTGCCGAAAAAGGCAAAAGGCAAAAGGCAAAAGGCAAGAGGGGAAATAAATCCATAATTTTATTTTACAATAAAAAAAGACTTCCTAGGTTTACATCTCAAAGACAAACGCTATAGCAATCCCTATAGGAATTGTGATAATTTTTGTTCCCTGTTCCCTATTCTCTTTTCCCTATTATCTGTTCCCTGTTGCCTAAAACCTTAGGTAAGCTTGACCCATTAATCTCAGGGGGTGACAAGCTAATTGAAAATATTACAGGGGTTAGGTTTTAGGGGTTAGGTTTTAGGGAAGATTGCCCTTACGGGATGGATTGATTCAAACTATCATTGACGAAGTCTTGTTAAAATTGCTTCAATTGCTGGCAAATACAAATGACTCCGATGCGCTCATTTTACCCAAAACCTAAAACCTAAAACCTAACACCTATCTAGGTTTGAGCTTTGTTGTCACCCCGTGAGCCCATTAATAATTAAATCGCCAGGGGTCACACCTCATAGATTTATAGCTGACCCAATTTAAAACGTCTGTAATGTCTTTGGTTAGATTTTATTTAATTCATTAAGGGGGTATGGCAACCGGATTTGGTATTATTCATTTGAAAAACCAACCCTGTCTTGAGGTAAAGCGCGAATGAGGAGGAAATAAAGAGCAGCTTATTTATAGCGGGGAGACTCAAGACAACCCATAAAGTGCAATCACCAGTGGCGGAATAATCAATGCCATCAACAAACTTAATGGGGCACCCACCCTAGCAAAATCCAAAAACCTGTAACCCCCTGGCCCATAAACCATGGTATTCGTCTGATACCCAATCGGAGTCATAAAACTATTAGATGCGGCAAACATCACTGTAAACATAAATGCCAGAGGATTCAGACTCAAACTCTTAGCTACCTCCACAGCAATCGGCAATAGTAACACTACCGAAGCATTATTAGACAGCACCTCTGTGATCAGGACAGTAACCACATAGAACAGTGTTAACAACCAATAACCAGGCAGATTACCCCCTAGTGCCACTAGATTTTCCGCTAACCATTCGGTTGTGCCTGACTCCTTCATGGCTATTCCCAAAGGAATTAACCCAGCCAGCAGGAAAATAATATCCCAGCGTACTGTTCCGTACAGTTCCCCAGGCTTGAGACAACCAGTGATCACCATCAACACTACTCCCAACAAGGCACTCACCATAATCGGTAGCACATTAAAGGCAGCTGCTAAGACTACCCCTACACTAATTGCGATCGCAATTACTGCTTTGTCTCGCCGTAGGGTTTCTAAATCTTGCTGTCCAATCACTAACAAATCTCGACTGGTTTGCAATCCCAACAAACTTTGCCTCGGACCTTGTACCAACAGCACATCACCAAAGTGCAAGCAAACTCTTCCAAGTCTTTCTCTGACCAGTTCCTGTCCCCGTCGAATTGCCAAAACCGTACCGTTATAGCGTTGCCGAAACCGCATATCCTTTAAGGTTGAGCCAATTAAATTAGAGTTAGCCAGGATCAACACCTCAGCAATCCCCTCCTCCCCAGAGGTAAGACCGGTTTCCAAGGGTTGCTGTCCAAATTGGACATCAGCTAAGATGTCTATCCCTCGTTCATCTTTGACTCTCAGCAGACACTCCCGACCAGACCTCACAATCAAAATATCCCCTGGTCGCAATACCTTATCTGCCAGCGGTTGGGGAAAACGGCTACCATTGCGAATCAGTTCCAAAACGTCCAAATCAAACTTCCGCTGGATTTCACTGGCACGTAGGGTTTGCCCCACTAGGCTGGAATCTGGTGTAATCACAATTTCACTGACATACTCTTTGAGATTATAGTCCTGAGTGACAATACCATTGCTAGCTACTTTACGGTTGGGCAAAAGTCGGGGTGCCACTAGAGCCAAATATGCCAATCCTATGGTGAATGTAATTAGCCCCAATCGGGTGAATTGAAACAAGCTGAAATCACCATAGCCCAACTGTTTAGACAACCCACTGGCCAAGACATTAGTGGAGGTGCCAATGGTAGTGATCATGCCCCCTAAGATAGTGACAAAGGATAAGGGCATCAAAAGCCTAGAAGGGGAAATACTTTGCTTGCGGCACCAATCTTCTACAATAGGAAGTAGTACAGCCACCACAGCTGTATTGTTAATGAAGCCCGTTATGGGCCCAGCAATTATTCCCATGGTAAATATTTGCTGGGTTGACTCCTTGCCTCCCCACTTCAGCAGTAGGTCATTCACGATTTGAAGCGCCCCAGTTCGGGCAATCCCAGCACTGAGGATAAACATAGCCATCACAGTGATCGTGGCAGGGTTGCCAAAACCGGAGATTCCCTGTTCTGGGGTGACTAGCTTTAGAAGCATAAGTAATACCATCACTGCGATCGCAGTGATATCCACTGGCATCCATTCCCTAATGAAACTGATTAAAGCTAGTACGACAACGCTCAGGGTTAGAAATATAGTCATAGATACAGCGGTTTGCAATTCAGTTAGGTACAAATTTCTGGATTTTAGGGAACAGCGGATCTGGGAACAGCGGATCTGGGAAGTCAGAAGTGGGAAGTCGGAAGTCGGAAGTCGGAAGTCGGAAGTCGGAAGTGGGAAAACAATCCTGTGTACCTGATAGTTATGCAAACCGCCGTAGCGATCGCTCTCACCAAAAAAGACTACCTTAGTTAGGTAGCTCATGGACATCCATCAAACATTTTGATAAATTTACCTATCCATGGAATTTATCTCGCCATATACTAGCCAAAATGATTCAATAACGCTATTAGTTAGCGTATCCTTTATCAAACTAATTTATAGTTATAGCAATGAGCATAAGCCTTAGGAAATCAAATTAATTTAAAGGTAACTTCGGAACTTCGGAACTTTGTAACAAGCATGTACTAATCTTTATTCCCCGAATTCATCCGTGACTATGAACTTAATTATTCATTATTATCTAGTCAAGTATATCCCTTAATTAAAACTTTAAATTAAGACACCCTTTATTTAAAAAAATTTAATAATAAACTCTCAATTATTGTTGACTGTTGACCGTTAACGGTTGACCGTTGACCGTTAATCTTACCATCCCGCCAACAAAAAAATCAATTAAATTAAAATTGAATAAACTCCTGGGGGTTGCTCTGAGTATGCCAGGGGAACAGGTAGCTTCTGGAGTAGGGGAGTAGGGGATATTCCATGTCCGTCCCCATTCCCCCATCCCCCCATCTTCTTCAAAGTAAAGCGTGGTAGCTCACGCTTCGAGCAATTTTCCACTTCCCATCAAGCAGAATTCCCAGAGGAATCACCCTTACTACCGTGGTCAATACGCTTGATCGGTTTCGGTCTTGGTCTTTGGGGTTTGGGTGCTGTGGCTGTAGCCGCGCCATCCTTTTTACGAGCAGGGCGTGGCTTCGGGTAACTCTTTTTAGCACCAAAACGTTTTTTATTTTTATTAAATGGTTTTCTCTTTGGTCCTTTTTTGTTGAGAAACCCAATATCATTTCCTTCCTGGATCACCAGGGTATTGGCTTGCAGCTGTGCATGTAAATCCCAAAAATGACCAACGACCCTTTCTCCCAGGCAACCCTTAAGCTTTAACTTGAAAAACTTAGGCTTATCTGACTCTTTACGAGGTAATTGCCTAATTTTAACAACGACTTGTTCCTTCTCCCGCGAATGGTAGATCACCTCGCCACGAATGGAAAAATAGCCATCCTTCGGAATCGGTTCCGCCTCAGCTTCTGAGGAGTCATTTGATGTCTCGACTTCTGTTTCGGACTGAGCAACTCCGGAGTCAGTTGTTTCAGCTTCAGCTGTGGGTTCGAGAGTTTCTGGTTCCCAGACGCCAACAATTTGGACATGTAAGTTATCGTCTGCTTGCCTGATGCGAGGATAGACAACCCAGAGGTGGGGCTGATTGAGATCTAAGTGATTCTTGACCAAACTCATGACCCGACCGAGTAACACCGCATCAATCAAGGTTCCATCTGCCCCTACCAGTGTTCCCCTGGTCAACTGTTCTGCGGAAGGCATATATTTGCCATTGACCAGACCAATGGCGCGGTATTGCCTAGGTTCACTGGGGGCAGGAATTGGGTGCTGTCTTGAGACCTTACTTGAGACCTGAGTAGTTACTGTCCCATTAGATTCAGCTAAGGGAGCTGATTTGGTGGTATCTTGAGAGCCACCAGTTGGTGTTTCTGGGGGCTGGTTTTGCACACTGGATACTTCCGGTGGTTGGATTCCAGACGACTCAGCTGAGTCGGGAAGCCCATTCACAGACGAATTCATATAACCTCCTAGCGGCGGAGACACATTCCCATGGGTGGTTTTGACTGACATTGGCAGCATTGTCTTGTCAACATGTTCCAGCTTTCCGGTGTCCTTTCCAGAAAAAATTATCCTGGACTGTTGCCACCAAAAAACTGGAGGGTGAGCGCACTTGGTACTAGTCTACCCACTGTACAGAATGCAGTGAGATAAAGGTTAGATCCGCAAAGTTTATGGAATCTTTAATCTGAGCGGTTTCTAGCCGATTTAACTGAGCCTTAATGCTAGCGTATTTATATAGATGGGATTGATGGGAGGAGACTTGAAAACCCCCAAATCGTTTCATAATGGGAAGAGAGTAGCAATCTAGTACATGCGTAAAGTTACGCATGCGTAACTTTACGCATGTTTTCAACAAAACTCCTCTGGGATTGTGGTACAATGGGCCTATGCAATAACCAAGCAATAACAGTATTAGGCTTGACATCCAGATAATCTTCTACAAGAGTGGGTAGCCTGCGAAAAGGTAACTGAGTAAAGCCATCAGTTTTAAATCTCCCGAAAATAACGGAGTAGAGCAACAAAGTTGTCACCTCAAATTCAATATTAGGTTGGGTTCCAGCCGATTTGAAGCCTGTGGATAGGGTGCTGCCGACAGTCCTAGTTGAAACAGGAAGTAAACAGGCTTCGTTGTGACGTTTTTGTCCGCGATGTTCACGTTTTATAGAACAGTTCAAGAAAGTTTTGTGTCTCAAAAGCGCAGTCTCTGGATCAAAATAGTGCTAGTACTAGCTGTGCTAGCGTTTATCGGTATTTCGATGATTCCTTTGCTAGGGAATATTTTCAAGGATAATCCCGCCTCTGTTGGGGCAACCCCTACAGCTACACCAAATATTTCTGCCCAGCAGCAAGCAGAACTAGAAGCTCAAGCCAAGGGTTATGAACTAGTCTTGCAGCGAGAACCAGAAAATTTAACGGCCTTGAGAGGTCTGCTGGAGATACGGCTGCAGCTCAGAGACATCAAAGGCACCATTGAACCCCTAGAAAAGTTAGCCAAACTCAATACTGACCAGACAGATTATGGTGTCTTGCTGGCTCAGGTAAAACAACAAATTGGCGATCGCGAAGGAGCAGCTCAAGCCTATCGGGACATATTAAACGCTAAGCCTGGGGATATGAATGCTCTGCAAGGGTTAGTTAGTTTGCTAACCCAGGAAAACCGCCCAGAAGCAGCCATCGGTTTGCTGCAAGACACCTTAAAAAGTTCCCAGCAAGTCAATGAGATTAAGCCTGGGAGCATTGATGTCATTTCTGTGCAGTTGTTGTTAGGTCAAGTTTACGCGAATCAGAAGCGTTATGACGAAGCCACAGCTATCTATGACCAGGCGATCAAAGGCAACCAAGATGACTGGAGACCAGTGCTAGCTAAAGCCATGATTTTTAAAGAACAGGGTAACACTGAAAAGGCTAAACCCCTGTTTGACCAGGCTGAATCCCTAGCACCAGCCAAGTACAAAGACCAAGTCAAACAGTTGGCAGCCGAAACTCCAGAAACTCCAGAAACTCCAGAAACTCCAGAAAATTAGTGATTGGCCAAACCATGATTAGTGATGAGTAACCAAGACAGAGTAGTAACCCTAGTTACTCATAACTCGACCACTGAGGCAGTCTCGGAGTAACAATCAATACTTCCGCTCTTTCGGTTCAAACAAGGTGATGCTAACCGGTTTATATTGCAGGTCAATACCTGCGGATGAGTAAAACGCTAGGGTGTGTTTGAGAAAATTGGGATCATCCCTTTGGGGATAATCCTCCCGGCTATGGGCACCCCGGCTTTCTCGTCGGTTCAGGGCAGATGTCAGAATGATTTCTCCAACTATCATTAAATTGCGCAGTTCTAAGGCTTCGATAATTTCGGTGTTCCAGGAGTTGCCTTTGTCATCCAAATAAATTTGCTGGTACTGTTGTTTCAATTGTTCCAGTTGGTTTAATCCCTCCTCCATGGACGCTTGGTTACGGAAAACCCCACAGAATTGGGTCATACAGTCTTGGAAGGCTTGACGCAACTGGTTAAGCCGTAAGGTGCCAGATTTTTCCACAAGGGCTTTGATTTTTGCCTGGGCTGCATTGAGGTAGGATTGCTCGTCAATGTCTGGTAACTTCCGGTCTTGGACGTATTTTGCGATCGCAGCACCAGTTCTTTTGCCATAAACCACACATTCCAACAGGGAATTACTCCCCAGGCGATTTGCCCCATGAACAGAGACACAGGCTGATTCCCCAGCGGCAAAGAAGCCCTCAATTAACCCATCTTTACCACTATGGACTTGTCCATCGGTGTTGACAGGGATTCCCCCCATGGAATAGTGGGCAGTTGGTCGTACTGGCATTGGTTGATGTACTGCATCAATACCAACCAATCGATGGGCTTCTTCCCAGCAGAACGGAATCCTACTCATAATCTTTTCTTTGCCCATGTGGCGCAGGTCAAGGTAAACAAAAGGTCCCCCTGCCCTGCCATCAGGATGAATGCCACGACCAGCTCTTAGTTCTAGGGTAATCGCTCTTGAAGTAATATCCCGGGGTGCCAGTTCCATTTGTTTGGGGGCGTAGTCGCTCATAAAGCGATCGCCTTCTGAGTTAATCAGATAAGCCCCTTCCCCTCGTACCGCCTCAGAAATCAAAACTCCCACCGGATACAAGCCTGTAGGGTGAAACTGTACAAACTCCATATCTTCCAAAGGCACCCCAGCCAGAGCTGACATTCCCAGACCATCCCCAGTGGAAGCAAAGTCATTGGAGGTGGTGTTAAATACCCGTCCATAACCCCCAGTAGCAAACATGACCGCTTTTGCCCGTACTACTTCCACCTTCGTGTTTAGGAGCTGGAACATCACCACCCCTTTTGCCTGACCCTCTTCCAAAATCAGCTGCATAACGTACCACTCATCGTAGAGTTTGACACCGTTATGCCGGAGATTGTTCACCAGTTCATGCAAAATGGCGTGACCCGTCTTATCTGCCGCGTAGCAAGTGCGGCGATAGGAATGCCCTCCAAAAGCCCTCTGAGCAATCCGACCATCTGGTAAGCGGGAAAACAGAACCCCCATGTGTTCCAGCTCAATGACCACCTCTGGAGCCTCTTTGGTGAGGATTTCTACTGCATCCTGGTCTGCCAAGTAGTCAGAGCCTTTAACCGTGTCAAAGGCATGGGCTTCCCAGCTATCGTCAGCATCAACATTCTTCAGAGTAGCTGCCATACCCCCTTGGGCAGCCACCGAATGAGAACGAATTGGGTGAGTTTTAGCCACAAGGGCGACATCCAGCTTAGGCTCAGAGCGTTTAATCTCTAAAGCAGCGCGACATCCAGCTAATCCCCCACCGACAATAATGACATCGTGTTCTAGCATCTCGCTCGTATGATGGAATCCGAATTCCTATTTTAGGCTCTAGGTTCTAGCCTCTAGGCATTTACCCTCTAGGATTGCGGAAAAAGTATGAAGCGCCCCTCCTCAAGCACGGAGGCTCTCAACTCCCCTTCCCCGGGTTCTGAAAAAGCCGGGGATGGTCCGGATTCTCTTCAACCGGTCGCCCCAATAGGTTTCTGTCTAGGGGCTCTGCCTCCAGCTGTTGATGTGGTTTCCTCCTCTTCCATCTGAGCAATTTCAATATGGTTTAACAATGTAGTCACGAAGGCAAAGAGCAGGAAGGGCAGAGATAGTACCAAAATCAGCCCGACAGTTGCCAGAGCGTAAATTTGGCGGTCAGCACTCCAAAGAGCTAAGGCTGAGGCAAGACTCAGGAAAATTACGATTAACCAAACCATAATTTGTCCATAAATGTCACCAAAGCTTAGGGTGCAGACAATGCGATATCGTTGTAAGTTATCCATGGCATCTCTTGACACATTTCTTTATTTTTCTTAGCATATGCGTCTCATCCAGGTTTGGGGGATTTCTCAATAATTTTTAAGAGGAGCGCAACATCAGTTTACATTTAGATTTACATTTAGTCATTAATCCTTAGTCCTATGTATTTTGTGAGCCAAATTAAGCCGACTTTTGACCAATAACCAATGACCAAAGAGCGCCCTCGGTAGGATTTGAACCCACGACCCAGGGATTAGAAATCCCTTGCTCTATCCACTGAGCTACGAGGGCATAGCTATATCATACATCAGAAAAAACTGTTTTTGCTTGGCTGGTGATCGGGTACCAGTCTCTGTGTGCCTAATACCTAGTCCTATCAAGGCGCTTTGCGGGTATTCACTCCTGTATCTGTAAACCATAACCAAAAATTATACCAATTTAAAACGGGACAGTCAAGGTCAAGGAGGAACAGGGAACTTCGGATAAAGGAACAATGGCTCCGGTAACAGAAAGCATTTCCCGTTAAGCGTTGCCCGTTACCCGTTCCCGATCTCATACCGAGTTGCATTCAAAGATAGTAGATTGCTTGGATAGGGAGATAGGGAGATAGGGAGATAGGGAGATGGGGAGATGGGAACCCACCCCTAACCCCTCCCAGGAGGGGGAGATGGGGAGATGGGGAGATGGGGAGATTGGGGGAAGAGAAAGTTGTACGTTTGACCGCAACTTGGTATCAGGAGAGCCTTGGGCTTAAGTGGAGAGCCACCACAATAATTATCGATTGCTTGTCTCAATTAGCGGTAAGACTCAAGGCACTTAGCTCGAACCCGAGTTAAGGTAGGTACATAGTCAGTGTCACTGATCAGAACTTAGTCAGACTCTGTCACAAGGATTCTGATCAGGAGATAGTGACTATTACTCTGTCAAAATTGAATTGAGGGGTAAACTATACTTTTCCGGATTAGGCACGCTTTTACTAGGCATTAGGTATGACTTAACACCGTGCCACCGTGCCACCGTGCGACTTTGCCCTAACCCTCAAAACTAAATTGACAGAGTACTAGGGGGTTAGAACACTTCGTCAACAGCACCCCCTGACCCGGTCAGGAGTCATGTGCCAGTATCATGTTTATTTTGAAAAGGCAGGATGTTGAAATCTCTAGTATTCAGCACCCACAGAGGGAGCAGCAAATCCCGATTCTCAATTACCAGGGGCAAACCTTTCGCCTGCTCAGTGTATTTGGTGCCACTCAGGAAGAGGAAGCCATAGCTTTCTGGCGAGACCTCACCGATCATCGGGGAAAAGCTTGTGTATTGTTGGAAGAACCTGAGCGCTACAGCGTTTGGGGAAAAATCCGTCTGGATCAATTAGGCACTGAACCCAGCTCTGAGGGCACTAGGGTATCCTACATTCAAGCCTGTCTTTTGCTACTACAGACGGTGTATATGGATGTGGAAGACTTCTTAGGAGCTAGACAAGCTGGGTTGTTCCAGAAGGATATCGCCAAGATCTTGATAGATTCAAACTTTCCCCAGGTTCAATCGAACCAAGCTGTACAACAATTGCTCAAAATCGACCCCCTTACCAACTCTGATTTTCCTATCTGGGAAGAACATCATCTGATCACCCTGTTGCAAGAACTATATCGCTTAGGTAAAGACTATTTTGGCAATACCAACTTTGCTCAGGGGGTTAGCGATATCTTGCAGGATATGCCAGCTCAGGAGCAAACTCAGTTTATCAACTGGCTTAACAACTGTGATCTTAGTAAACTATGGCAATAATCTACAATTAAAAATAAGCTTAAGAATCATAGATATTTTAGCA
>NZ_JAAHFV010000174.1:0-13307 GCF_010672755.1 Moorena sp. SIO1F2 | reverse complement strand
GGGTCGAAGGGAAAAGGGTTGCACAGAATAACGTGTTTTTCGGAGTTGGTTGCGCCGTGTACCAGGAGACTCGTTCGCACGGTGCTTAGGGGGCAAAGAGGGAGTAATCCCTCTGACCTACCCGATATAAAACAGAGGTCGCTTCACAGATGAACCTTGCTGAACTTCTGACCAATCCCAACGTCCTTCAAAGACTACTCCAGTTACTACTAGGACTACTTACCTGTATTGTCGGACTTTTGATCAATCGCTTTGACCAGCAAAAAACTCTCTTTCACAAAATTATAGTATTTGGTCTATGCGTAATAGTTTATGTATTCTTAGCTCATGAAGCAGAAAATTTAGTTTCTCAAAAATCAGCACAAGACAATACCCAGTGGTTCCAACAAGTCTACTGGATTTTAGGTATTGGTTACGTCTTCGCCTTCCTTACAATGTGGTATTTGTTCAAAACTAGCTCAGGAAAGCAAACTCAAATCCCTCAAAAAATTCCACAGGGAAATTTACAGGGATGGCGACAACACTTGCTAGCAGAAATAGCAGCAGACGTTAACAATTACCTTTATTACTCCCTGGACAATCACCACTTGATTAAGTTGGTAATGGCAGACCAAAGGGAGCAACTGGATCGTCCGGAAAAAAATACTGTGAATCCTAGCAATTCTCGTTCATTGTCGGAATCGATCACCAAGTACCTGGCAGTACTTTTCTCGGGAGTAACGACAGAATCTGAACCAGGTCAAAAGGTTATTGAGGTATTTAACCAAAAGCATATTGCCGGGAAACTGTTGATTCTCGGTGCCCCCGGTTCTGGAAAAACCACCATGCTGTTGGATTTGGCCAAGGATTTAATTACACGTGCCCAGGAGCAGCCAGAGCAACCTATTCCAATTATTGCTGAACTTTCTGATTGGAAAGATGACCAACCCATTGCTGAATGGTTAGCAGCTTATTTAAAGTTTCGTTATACTCTCCCCGAAGCCATTACTCAGGAGTGGATTACCACCCGTCAGTTGTTACCTCTGCTGGATGGTTTAGATGAGTTGGGCTTAGAGCGACAGAGGTTATGTGTTCAGCAATTAAATCAGTTTGTCAAACAAGTTCCTCAAATTGTGGTCTGCTGTCGCGAAGAAGAATACAAAGCCGGTGAGCAAATTCTGGAGATGCGCGGAAAAGTCTGTCTGCAACCTTTGACAGATCAGCAGATAAAAAATTATTTAAAGGGGTTCAAGGGTCGCCTCTGGCCAGGAATTCAGCAAGATTCAGATGGGTTGCTAGAGTTAGCCAGAATGCCATTGCTATTAGATTTAATTCCCCTGGCTTATCCCGATGGGTTGAAGCCAGGAAAGAAATATTTTAAGGATCCTAAAGCAAAGGAAGACTATCAGAACGAATGCCGTAAAACGTTATTTAAGAATTACATTGACCGTAAACTACAGGAAAAGCATGACAGTCGAGGTTATTCAGAAGAGGAGACTAGGCGCTGGTTAGCCTGGCTTGCTAAACAATTGAAGAAGCAAAAAAAAACCGAGTTTTTGATTGAAAAAATGCAGCCTGTTTTGTTGAATAACTCCCGATCAAAGTGGTTGTATAAGCTGATTTTCGGGCTGATTTTCGGGCTGATTTTCGGGCTGATTGGAGGGCTAATTTCTGATAGTATAGAGCCTTATGAAACTATTACATTTTCATTGCAAAATTTATTGCAAAGAAGAAAACAAATAATTTCCATGCTGATTGTAGGGCTGATTGTAGGGCTGATTGGAGGGCTGATTGGAGGGCTGATTAGAGGGCTGATTGGAGGGCTGATTAGAGGGCTGATTGGAGGGCTGATTAGAGGGCTGATTGGAGGGCTGATTAGAGGGCTGAGTGGAGAAGAAATAAAAACCAGAAATAAACCCAATCAGGGGATTAAAGAATCTGCTAAAAATACCGTTATTCTTAGTTTAATTAGTTTGCCTGTAACTTTATTATTTTTTGTATCACTTAGTCTAGTTTCGGCAGAGAATGTTGAACCACTCGAAGCATTAATTTTTACTTTTGGGATGGCAATGTTAATTGGCTTTTCATATGCTGGCAGACCTGTCATTCAGCACTTCGTCCTCCGCCTCATTCTCTGGCGCAGTGGTTCAATCCCCTGGAATTATGCTGATTTCCTGAGCTATGCCACAGAACGCCGCTTGATCAAGCAAGTGGGTGGACGCTATCGATTCATCCACGATTTGCTGCGGGAGCACTTTGCGACCACCTAGTGTGGGGGTTAATAATGGAATGATTTTAAAAGTTTTGTGGAACGGGCATCTTGGTGGAATGGGCATCTTGCGTGGAACTGGCATCTTGCGTAGAACTGGCATCTTGCGTAGAACTGGCATCTTGCCAGTTTCCTCCTTATTTTCGGGCGTTGCTCGTGGAATGGAATGATTTTAAGAGTTTTCTGGAATGGGCATCTTGCGTAGAACTGGCATCTTGCCAGTTTCCTCCTTATTTTCGAGCGGGCAGGATGCCCACTCTACTCTTATTCATTCCTTAACTACCTATTATTCTTGATCCATAGGCAGACTAATATCCAAAAAAATAAGGAACTTAGCATCAGGCATGAGCCGTTTAAGAGGCTGCACATACCTCTTGGCATCACAAAGGTTGTCGAACCGAGCGAAAACCACTGGTGCCATGGGTGGCAATAGCCTAACCATTACCCATGGGTATAGGTTTCTACCATAGTACATAATAAATGTATCTCCTTCGTAGAACTGGCATCTTGCCAGTTAAGTGGGACCCAGAGCCAGCCTTCGCCCAAGGAAGATCGTTAGGCTGGCTCTTGCCGTCAATTTTAACGGGGACAATTTTATTGTAGCACAAAAATTATTATATTATAGCATATTTTGAAAAGTTTTGTAAAAAAATATTTTTGAGGGAGCAGGGAGTAGGGAGCAGGGAGTAGTGAGTCTGGAATCGGGAATCGGGAATCGGGAATCGGGAGTCGGGAGTCGGGAATCGGGAGTCGGGAATCGGGAATCGGGAGTCTGGAATCGGGAATCGGGAGTCGGGAATCGGGAGTCGGGAATCGGGAATCGGGAATCGGGAGTCGGGAATCGGGAGTCGGGAGTCGTCAGAAAAGAAGGAAATTCCACGCAAAAGTCCCCCTTACTAAGGGGGATTTAGGGGGATCCGAACCAGGGATTAACGTTATAATCCTGTTTGGATCAATTCCTCTGCCTTCGAGAGCAGAAGTTTCCGACAACTAGGGCAAAATCTAGTCTATGCCTTGCTAAGCATTCAGCATTCAGCTGTCAGTGGTCAGCATATTTTATTCAAAAGCACCTCAAGTAGTGTGGCACAGGCTTCCAGCCTGTGACATAGCCCATGAGCTGATAGCTGATTACTGATTACTGATTACTGATCGCTGATCGCTGACAGCTGATTACTGATTACTGATTACTGATTACTGATCGCTTAGCTAATAGACTTAGGAATTGCCATCCCATCATGGGGGTTAAATAAATGAATCTTCTCTGGGTCTATAGACAGCCAAATTTCCTCACCTATTCTGACAATTTTATCTGGTGGTACTCTGACCTGAAGAACGGTAGAGTCTTCGGGGATACTCACGGATAGATAAGTATCGTTACCTAGGGCTTCCACTATCTCAACCGTAACCATCAAGTTTTTGGGAGCAGGAGCACTGATACTCATATGTTCCGGACGAACTCCTAAGGTTAAGGATTGACCATCATACTGGTGCAGTATGGGTTCCCAGACCTCTGGAAGCGTCAGGCGGAACTGAGAATTGCATACTACCCGAGGGGCTTTCACCTGAACCGGGATAAAATTCATCGGTGGTGAACCAATGAATTCCGCCACAAACCGGTTAGCCGGTTGATTATATATTTCTAGAGGAGGAGCAATCTGTTGGATGCGACCGTCTTTCATCACCGCGATCCGATCCCCCATAGTCATCGCTTCCGTTTGGTCGTGGGTGACGTAGATCGTAGTTGTACCTAACTGCCGCTGTAGTTTCACAATTTGGCTGCGAGTCTCTGCCCGGAGTTTAGCATCCAAATTAGAAAGGGGTTCATCCATTAAAAAGACCTGGGGATTACGGGAAATTGCCCGTCCCAGAGCAATCCGTTGTTTTTGTCCCCCAGACAGCTGCTTTGGCAATCGATTCAGCAAGTGTTCTACTTGTAGCAACTTAGCTACTTTGCGAACCTGCTGATCAATCTTTTTCTCTCGTTCGGACAGGTATCGCAGTTCCCGAGGAAGCGATCGCGTCATTGTGGTTAACACATTTTCCAGATTCGAGCGAACTTCCCCATTCAACATGCCTGTAGCCACAAGCCCTTGCTTGATTTGGGGTGGCAGATTCTTGCCCCAATGCACACTATTAGAGTTCCCATTAGAGTCTTCTGCCATGTTCACTTGCCCATAGCCAGTTCGTCTGAGTCCAAAGGCAATGTTTTCATAGACACTCAGATGGGGATATAGGGCATAATTTTGAAACACCATAGCGATGTCTCGTTCTTTGGGTGGTAAGTCATTGACTTGTCTGTTCCCCACCCAGATTTTGCCCGCAGTCAATTCCTCTAGTCCAGCAATGATCCGCAATAGAGTACTTTTGCCACAGCCTGAAGGACCAACCAGCACCATAAACTCGCCATCGTTGACTTCCAGATTTATGCGCCGCAAGATATTAACGGTTTTAGGTGTCTGTCCAGACTTTTCTGCTTCAAGGCTTGGTGACTCTTCGTTGTTTGTCACCTTAGGTTCCGTTGTTACTGGTGCAACAACAGTATCCCCTTTGCGGGCGGGAACACTTTTAAAAACGTTTTCCAGAATAACCTGTGCCACGTTGGTCAATATCCAATTACGCTTAATTTTTTCTTTACTGTGATCGTTTCCAACTCTGATGCCGTAATTTTTCCATACTTAGGGTTACCACCCCTAACGTTACCAGAAACAATCCGATAATTTCCTGTAACCCTAAACCTTGTTGAATAATCGCCACGGCTAAGACGGTAGTTAACACTGGTGCTGTTGACCCGATAATCGAAGCTGGACGCCCACCAATGAGCCTGATGGCAAAGTTTTGCACCAGATAGCTCACTAAGGTGATTACCCCCAACCCCAGACAGCTGAAGTATAAAGCAAGTCTGTGGCTGGGTTCAACAAAAAAGCGCCAGGATTGATCTAGGGGAAATGATAAGCTCAGGCTAGAAAATACCAAAATTAATGTAAAATTAATAAAGCTATAAGGAATCGGGTTGAGCTTTCTAGCACTGACTTGGGTCAGAATAATGTAAACAGCGAAGCTCAAACCCGCACCAGCAGCAGCTATAACTCCCAATTCAGAAGAGGGCTGCTTAGCTGCGAGACTAGGCAGGGAAATCAGCAACGCTCCGCCCACCACACCAACCATGACTAGACCACGAACTAGATGTGGGCGATATAGATCGGAGGGAAATAGATGTGTGCGATTACCAAACAGCAATCCTGTCAAGATCACCGTCACAATGGGATATATAAAAAAAATCGTGATTGCTACCCCTGGTTTAATAAGACCTAATGATAGGTATAATAGCACTTGGGATAAAAATAGAAATAAGCTACTCGCCACCATCTGGCTAAATAAAGGCAAGTCCCCCGAGTGAGCACAACGCCTAATATCTCGCCACACCGATGGGTAGAGTAACCTAGCCACAAATGCCATCAGCGGTACTACCACCAACATCTTTAGCCACAGAATCAGCAGGGAGTTGCCTAAACCAGGAGCCATCAAGCCTCCCACTTCAACATTCTGTAGACCAAAGAGCCAAGATTGATTAAAGATTACATATATAATTATATTCTGAAACGACAACATTAGGCAAGAGAGTAAGGCCAAAAGCACCCCAATGGAGATTTTCTTTGGGATTTTCTTTGACATTTTTTGCGATCGCGTCAGCTGTTGTGGGATAGCTTGATCAGCAGCACTCCTCTGTTTTGGGGATACCATAAGTTTCTTGGTGTTGGCAGGGATACTTTAGAAGCATTACAGTCAAGGGATGCTGTATGCTAGAGAGTCCCTGAAAATGAATTGATCATAAACCCATGAATACCACAATCAAGTCTGCCAGTGATTCCAACCAAGGTCTAGAATCGGTAAACACCGCTGATTCCTCTGGCACTGGCCTAACGCGATCGCAATATCAGCAAAAAATGCAGCGACGCAAGGAAATACAGGAACAACGCCTAGCTAAAGCCTCCAAACAAAAAGGTCTGATTGTGGTTCATACCGGCAACGGCAAAGGGAAGACCACAGCTGGCTTAGGCATGGTCTTGCGATCGCTTGGTCATGGCTACCGAGTTGTGATTGTACAATTTATCAAGGGTGCTTGGGAACCCGCAGAAAAAGCTGCCTTAGAGCACTGGACAGTAGCCACTGATAACAATCCCCCTCAATTAGAGTTCCATGCCATGGGCGAAGGCTTTACCTGGGAGACTCAAGATCGAGAGCGAGACATCGAAAAAGCCCAATCCGCCTGGGATGCCGCCTTAGGGTTTATCCGTAACCCTGACATTAAGCTAGTGCTATTGGATGAGATTAACATAGCCTTGAAACTCAACTATCTAACCATTGAGCAAGTTTTGGCTGGACTAGACCAAAAACCCACTGATTCCCATGTCATCTTAACCGGTAGGGGAGCACCAGCCGCCCTAATTGAACGAGCTGACCTAGTCACAGAGATGACATTAGTGAAGCATCCTTTAAAAGAGCAGGGGATTAAAGCACAACCTGGTATTGAGTTTTAATGCTGTTATCGAGGGGAGTAGGGGAGAAATTTTTGAACTATTTCTCAACGGTCTACAATCCCCAAGTTTTATGCTTTTAGGCATAGGAATAGTTTGTACACCAATAGCGTGCGTGATCCCGAAAAATTATGGTGTTTTCTGCAAATCCGGTCGCTCTTCTGGTATAATAGCGCCCTCAACTGGACAGACTTCCACGCAAATGCCACAGTCAATGCAGCTAGAAAAGTCAATCCAGTACCAGTCACTCCCCAGGGCATTTTTCCCTGGTCCTGGATGAATGCACGCCACTGGGCAACATTCAACGCAATCAGCAATTCCTTGGCAAGTATCGGTAACAATCGTGTGTGGCACAGTGTTTTCTCTAAGTGCTAGTTGGTCGGATGTGGATCTTCCTTAATTCTATAGTTAGCTGTCTAGCAAAAGAAGCCCCACAACGAACATGCGTAGCATGAGTGCTTAAAGTTACCGTAAGATAGTGGAGCTTTTATGGTTAGTCGGTTATGCGCAAAAGGGTTAAATCTTTTGTAATAAAGCTCCACTATCTAAGGTTTCGTCTCCGGGATGAAAGCCAGGTAGCGACTTTAGTCGCCGTGAAAAAGATTCTGTCTTGAGTTGACGATTTTCGCTAAACGTGTTAGCGTAAGGATATACAGAAAAGGTCGAGTTCTGATGATCATCTTAGAGTTTAAAGCACAAGGCAAAAATACCCAGTATCAAGCTATAGACGAAGCTATTCGGACAGTGAAATTTATCCGTAATAGTTGCATTAGTTTATGGATGGACAATAAAGGGACAGGGAAGTACGACCTTAGTAAATATTGCAAAATACTAGCTAAAGAGTTCCCGTTTGCCAATGAGTTAAACTCTACGGCTCGACAAGCTGCGGCTGAAAGAGCTTGGTCATCAATTTCTCGCTTCTTTGAGAACTGTAAAAAGAAAGTACCTGGGAAGAAAGGCTATCCCCGTTTTCAAAAGCACTGTAGATCAGTTGAATATAAGCAGTCAGGATGGAAATTATCCCCTGATAAAAAATCAATAACTTTCAGTGATAAAAAGGGGATTGGGAGGCTGAAGCTCAAGGGTACCTGGGACTTGTGGCGCTTCGACAAGAAGCTGATTAAGCGAGTCCGCATTGTCAAAAGAGCAGATGGGTACTATGTTCAGTTTTGCATTTCTGTTGAGGTAAACGAACAGCTAACCCCAAGTCACTCGACAATCGGATTAGACGTAGGACTAAAAGAGTTCTACACCGACTCATTCGGCAACAGTGAACCTAACCCTCGGTTTTATAGAGCTGGGGAGAAGATATTAAAGTTTTATCAACGCCGGGTTTCCCGGAAAAAGAAAGGCTCATCCAACCGCAAGAAAGCCATCAATAGATTAGGCAGACAGCACCTTAAAATAAGTAGGCAGCGTGAAGAACATGCCAAAAGACTGGTTAGAAGTTACCGCAAGAAGAGTGCAGCCTTTATAGTTGGTAGGCTATGCATCAAAGGTGACAGGTTTTGTTGTAAGGCTGCACTCTTCTAAGGTTTCGTCTCCGGCACGTTGCGTAATCCGGTCTAACGACCTGGTCGCCTATGAAGATTTAAGGGTTAAAAACTTAGTAAAAAATCACTGTCTCGCTAAGTCTATAAATGATGCAGGTTGGTATCAATTTAGAAAATGGTTAGAACATTTTGGCCAAAAGTTTGGAAGAGTCACTGTTGCAGTGAATCCTGCCTATACAAGCCAAAACTGCTCTGAATGCGGCGAGGTGGTCAAGAAGTCACTATCGACAAGGACTCACGTCTGTAAGTGTGGCTGCAAGCTAGATCGAGACCACAACGCTGCAATCAATATACTAAATCGAGCCTTGGGTACGGTGGGGCACACCGGAACTTGGGTCATTGACCCGAACGCTTCAGGAGAATCGGCCTCTATTGTTCTTGGTTCCGACCAGGTTCAGTAAGCTGGCTCGCTGAATGAAGAATCCCCGCGTCTTTAGACCGGGGAGTGTCAATTGCCATTATTCAATTAGCAGTAGCCGTTCATGGCGCGTGTCTAGACATCACGACCCCAATGAGTTCGGTTATCTCACTTCAGAATATCTATCTATTTCCTGATTATTGGGTGATTATTTTAATGGAGGGTGTGTGTGAGGCTTAATCTCGGAAGCCCCACTAAAATCCCAAGTCCAACCAATGTAATCTACTGACTCTGTCCCTATGATATTGCTATTTTTTCGTCAAAGCAAACAATTGTTGAACCTTTTCACCTTTACCGGGGTCTAAATATGTAATACAATGGAGCTATATTGAAATCATAATGACTTCGACTTAATTCCAAAGTGTCTAACCATTACTAAAGGGGATTAACCTAAACACCTTAAACCACCTACGGAAGTAGGGTTGCTGCCAGGGTAGTAGCAAACTACTACAGGAGTAAGTGCTCTGCGGAGCCAAACCTCTGGAGGCTGTGTAAGACCAATCTGTAAAGACGTTATATATAAGTATATATCAAGTATAGATACTTATATTATAGCTACAGGGGGGCAGCAGCAGATGAAACATCGAAGCCCTCAAGCCCACATCTTCGATTTGGTTGCGGGTCCAACACCAACGCCCCAAGAGTATGAGCTAAGCGTGCCTGGTCAACTTGTAGGATTACCTAAGCTGGGGAAACCCCCAGAAAAAACCTAGAAAAACTTGACTTAGTATACAGCGTCAATGTTACCGTTAAATCTCTTTCTAACGAAGGAGGTAGGTGGTTAATACCTCTTGTAATAAATGTAATGCAATCCATGGCGCAATGATCTCAAGGGAAAGAGATTGTAGTTACTTGATGGAGTAAACATCCGCAACAGAATCTACTATACTGCTTGTTTTTGGAGTTACCACTCACCCATGCCCACTTCTAAGACCAAAACCAAAACTACTAAGCCGACTAAGCCGACCAAGCCGACCAAGCCTAGCTTCTCAGCAGATATGGTTCGTACCTATCTTCATGAGATCGGTCGCGTACCTCTGCTGACCCATGAGCAAGAAATTGTTTATGGTAAGCAAGTGCAGCAAATGATGGCACTCTTAGGGGAAAAAGCCACCTTGGAACAGGAGCTAGAGCGCGAACCGACAACTGAAGAGTGGGCTTCGTACATTAATAAGAGCGAAGCAGAACTGAAAAAAGCCATAGACCAAGGTACTCGAGCCAAGCGCAAGATGATTGAAGCGAATCTGCGCCTAGTAGTAGCGATCGCTAAAAAATATCAGAAGCGCAACATGGAATTCTTGGACTTGATCCAGGAAGGTACCTTGGGCTTAGAGCGAGGGGTTGAGAAATTTGACCCAACCAGGGGCTACAAGTTTTCCACCTACGCCTATTGGTGGATTCGGCAAGCGATCACCCGTGCGATCGCTCAGCAAGCTCGTGCAATTCGGCTGCCTATCCACATTACTGAAAAGCTCAATAAAATTAAGAAAGTACAACGGGAACTATCCCAGACCCTAGGTCGCAATGCTACTCCCACCGAGATTGCTAAGGAGTTGGATCTAGAACCAGCTCAGATTCGGGAATATTTGAGCATTGCTCGTCAACCCATCTCTCTCGACGTTCGGGTGGGAGATAACCAAGACACAGAGCTGTCTGAGCTGCTAGAAGATGATGGTCTAACACCGGTTAACTACACCACTCAGGAGTCCTTGCGGCAAGACCTAAATCTGCTGTTAGCAGAACTCACCCCTCAACAGCGGGAAGTGCTAGCGCTACGCTTTGGGTTAGAGGATGGCAAAGAGCTGTCTCTGGCTAAAGTTGGTAAGCGACTTAACCTCAGTCGTGAACGGGTGCGCCAGTTAGAACATCAAGCTTTAGCACAGCTACGGCGTCGCCATGCTAATTTCCGGGAGTACATCGCTAGCTAGCTAATGGTTGACTGTCTTCCAAGCATGAGTGGTAGCCAGAAACGGTTACCACTTCTTTTTTTGTAAAGAAATGTAAAAAACCCCGAAATCTCTGTTCTTACCTTTGGAGTATTTCTATAGTCAGAGCAAAATTCACATCACTGTATAAGTTCACCTATAATTTCACAAAATTTTCACATCAAAACCGGAGAGTGAGGAGGTAAAAAACCTGGGGGAGCCATTTAAGAAGCAATTTCTACCTCAACCTGGACGAAAAATTATTCCAAGGGTTGAATAAAAGATGAGTCTGGACTCACCTATTTCAGCAAAAGGTCACTCATAGTTGCTTAAAGCTTGGGTCAACCAATAGCTGGGAGAAAGCTGATAGTCAAGCTTCAGCAAAATTTCAGGCTATGACCAGCGCCAAGTGTGACAGTTGATAAACCGATCAACAAAGGAACAAACCAAAGCATAGTTTAGGCTTAAATAGGTTTATAACCTCAAGAGTCAACATAACTCTGGTTTAAGAAAAATTAACTTTTTCTGATTGATTATGGCTTCATCAATTGACGGTCTAAACTCTCAGAATTTTTGCTTAGGGTGTCTTACAGTTTTTTTTCAAAGGGGGTAAGTATGATGCTTAACCAATTAACTGGATCGTTCTTGTCAGCACGTCAACTGCTAAATCTTAGAAAACTACCCCTAACAACGCTATTGCTAACGATAGGATTGGTAACTACCTCATCAACTATAGCAACACCAGCACCTCAACCGCCAGATCAAGCCATTGATACTACAGCTAGAGCCTACACTCAAGCAACGAGTCGAAATGCATCAATGCCTGATGATGGCATTTACCTCTATGGTGAATCCTCACAACCAGGACAGATTGGTAAAGAATATCTAGTATTTGAAGCGAATCAGGGCAACGTACTTGGTGCGGTATATATGCCTCACTCAGAATATAGCTGTTTTTACGGCACCCTAGATTCAAAACAAATGGATTTGACGGTTATTGATCCCTACAACCAAACCGCTTTGTCCCATACCATTTCCCGTCAACAGCACTCACCTATTGCTGTAGTTGGTGAACGGCTAAGTCTTGACCATCGCTATAGCGCTATTACTTATCCTTACAAAGTTGGACTAGAAGGATATCAACCCATTAGTTCTATTAGTGATAGTGACCAGGAAATTTTGAGGGTTTGCCGGGATAACTACCAAGGAAGAGTCACCGAGTGATTAATGCTCCCTAGGACTAATACTAGTTGCTAGGTAATTCAAGTTTGACTTGACCATTAACAACGTTGGATTAGGTATAAGGCTTGCTGTAGGGAGCATTAAATCAAAAATTCAATCTCTAAAATTTAAATGCTATGCTAATTAAACCATAAAATTGGAACAGTTACTCATAACCCAGCAACCAAACGATTTAGCTCCGATTGCATTTGAGTAGAAACTTGCTCGTAACAAGCATCAACATAATCTTGATCGCGAGCAGCAACACGACCATAGCGCTCAAAAACAATCGGAGGGCAAACACGAGTTGTGATGGGTATGGGCAAGGGTATATTGGGTAGAGGACCAATCGCCAATCCCCAAGGCAAACCGAGATAAATTGGGAAAACTTGTGGGTCAAGACCAAATAACCAGGGTATCCCCAACTCGTGTAGTTGTCGTGCCTGTTGATAGCAGTCACCTAAGACAATCAAGGTATCATGGGCACCATTGGATATAATCGGTACAATCGGAACCTTTTCTCGTAGTGCCAGTTTAATAAAGCCCTTACGTCCAGCTAATTGAATTTGATGACGCTGGCTATGGGGACGGAATACATCTTGGGCACCCCCTGGATAGACTAAGACACTAGCTCCCTTACGAAAAGCAGCGATCGCCATTTGGGGATGAGCCATGATTGCCCCGATCTTTGCCGCTAGCTGCGCCAGGGCTGGATAAATTTGCCAGGCATTGGAATGCATCAGACCATAAACTGGACGCTGGGTGCCAAAGCGGCGAAACCAGTCATACATCATCATCACCATATCAGGGGAAGCTAATCCACCATTGTGGGAACCAACCAACAGCACCTTACTCTCAGGAATGTGCTGCCAGCCATCAGTTTTAACCCGAAAGTAGTAGCGATAAAACCATTCCCACTGGGGCAGATAGGATTCAATTACTTCTGGATCTCGCTCTTCTAAAGACCAACCAAACCGATGCGTCAAGGCTATACTATTGAGTGAACTACAGTTCAATCCTATTCCAAAAAAACCTGAGCTAGAGGTTAAGTTGATGACTAAAAGGTCTTACCAGGGATGCGACTGTATTGGTAAGCATTCAGCCGTCAGCCGTCAGCCTTGGCCAAAGACCACGCTACGCGAATGGCTGATAGCTGATAGCTGATAGCTGAATGCTTACCTGTATTGTTTGTTATATTGTTACTCTAGCGCTTACTGTATTAATTTCCTCTTGCTCCGGGTCTCGGTCAAAAATAAGTATATATTCCATCTCAGGCATCAGTCTGCGCAGAACTTGTAGATGAGCCTCAGCGTCAGTTCGGCGACGAAAGCGAGCGACAATAATTCGCTGCATTTTAGGAAGTGGCTTGATAATACACCATGGGCTTAGTCGATCACGGTAGGTCAT
>NZ_JAAHFV010000173.1:0-13309 GCF_010672755.1 Moorena sp. SIO1F2 | reverse complement strand
TTATTTTGGGTTTGGTACAGGCGTCAGTGAGATGGGGTGATGGTCAGAGTTTACCTTGGGGCAATTGATGTACTCGAAGACCACAGTAAAGATTACGGTTTGCTGATTCTAACCCTTAAAACTTACCACTACCGATTAATTGACATACTCCCGGCGCTGAATTAAAAATTACAGCGCGGGATTCTTAACTACAGTTAATTCTTGATTCAGCGACACCACTTACTGTTTCAAGTTGCCCATCTACAGCAGAGGTGGTAGTCTCCTCAAGCGTTCCCGGTTCCCCGGCAGTTTCCCTATGCCCTAGGGTACTGTTATACTCAACACCTAGAATGTTCATGCCTTTCTTTAAAATATTTAATGCCGCATTCGTATCTCGACAAATTTCTGTTTTACATCTTTGGCATTGATGGGATAAGCGTGCTAAGTGATTTCTTCACTCGATGACCACAATTTGAACAATCTTGGGACGTATAATTAGGAGAAACAGCTATCACTGTCTTATCCCAAACCTTGCCAAAATAGTCTAGCCATTGAGTGAATTGATACCACGAAGCATCAGAAATAGACTTAGCTAAATGATGGTTCTTGACCAGATTTTGTATCTTGAGGTCTTCATATACCACAACATCGTTAGATGTCACTACGCATCGAGCTAACTTAACAGCCCAATCTTTACGTTGGCGTTGAACCTTGCCTCCTAGCGTCGGCAGGCTAGCGCCAACAAATGTGCTTTCCCTAATCTAATTCGGGCTTTGTGGTAGTTATTTGATTGGGGTTTCTTCCCCTTCACAAATTTTCTAGATAGCCGTCGTTGTAGTTTCTTGATTCGCTTTTCAGCTCGTCTTAAATACTTGGGATATATGGCGGCATTGTCGTTTTGGTCTTTATAGAAATACTTCAGACCTAAATCAATGCCTACTACATTCCCAGTATAGTTTCCCGGTTCAGACCGATTAGCATCAAAACAGAATTGTGCATAATAACCATCAGCTCGTCTCACCACTCTCACTCGATTAATCTTAAGTCTAAATAGATCTTCTCTGGTCTCATGATTACAGAATAGAGAAAACTTACCCGCTTTAAACCCATCGGTGAAATTAATCGTTAGACAATCTTCTGAAAGTTTCCATCCAGAGGTTTTATATTCAACCGTTCGCGCAGCGTCGGCAAAGCCGTTGCGAGAGTGTTTTTTGAAATGAGGATAGCCTTTCTTTTTGGCTCCTTCTCTACAACGGCGATAAAAGCTAGAGACAGAATTCCAAGCCCTCTCAGAGGCGGCCTGACGCGCCATCGAGTTTAACTTTTTGGCAAAAGGAAACGCACGAGCCAGTTCTTTACATAGCAGAGATAGACGAGCTTTGTTTACATTTGGCTCGTCCCGCCATAGTCTAACTGCTTTATTCATGATGAACTGTGCAGTTTTTATGGCTTCATCCAAGGCTTGATATTGAACCTTAGACCCGTTTAACAACTTGGCTTCTCTAACTATCATGATTTAATTTTACCATAAACAAACGCAGATAACTAAAAGTTCTGCATTCTTTTTTTTATTGGTCGCAATTCATCCCAACACCAAACTAGCGTTATGGTGTGGGCCTTCTTGCTCCATTAAGGTAAAGTAACGCCATCCTAACCGCAACTCCACTAGTCACCTGTTGAGGGATTAAGCTAATCTGGGGATCATCCATCAGCTCAGAACTAATTTCAACGCCTCTGTTAACTGGACCAGGATGGAGAATGTGAACGTTGGGTTGGCAAAGTTGGAGGCGCTCCCGGGTAATCCCATAACGCTGATGATATTCTCTCAAACTAGGCAACAAATGATTCGTCATACGTTCTTTTTGCAGCCGCAAGGTCATTACAAAGTCAGCATCTTTTAGTGCTGGTTCAATCTCCCAGTGAACATAGAGCTTAGGATGGGTAATTGGTAACTGTTGCGTAGAGGTAAGGGAATGGCTGGCTTGACTTGTGATCGGTACCGTTGCTTCTACAATCACAGGGGTTTCGGTGTACTGCCGCTGTTGACCAAGGCTAGACTTAGCCCATAACTGTTGCTGTTGCTTTTGCCTAGGTTGTTGGAGACGAGTACTACTGTATTCAGCAAATAATTGCGGAAGTAGGGTAGGTGGTCCAGCGAGATGAACCTCTGCCCCTGTCGCAAGCAGACTCCAGATATTGGAACGGGCAACTCGTGAGTGCAAAATATCTCCAACAATGGTAATCTTTTTTCCAGCAAGCAGTTCTATCCGGGGATTATCCCAGTCTAAGCAAGAACAAATTGTAAACAAATCCAGCAATCCTTGAGAAGGATGTTCATGTTGACCATCACCAGCGTTAAGTACACTTACCTGGACACCGAGTCGATTCATCTCAGTAGCAATAATTTGAGGAACTCCCGCCTGCCGATGGCGAATCACCATCATATTAGTTCCCATTGCCAGGTAAGTCTTCGCTGTATCAAGAATCGTTTCGCCCTTGCTTAAGGAAGACGTTCCTGGTGCAAAGTTTAGGATATCAGCAGAAAGACGTTTAGCCGCTAGTTCAAAACTGCTACGAGTACGGGTTGATGGTTCAAAAAACAAATTCGCAACCACGTGACCCTGTAGTGCAGGTACCTTTTTGGTTCGTCGGGACAATACCTCCCGAAAGCTAGCGGCAGTTTGTAACACTGTATTGTATTCATCTGGCGTAAAATCAGCCAGGGCAAGAATATGGCGGCGAGTCCAGGTGGCATTTGCCATAGAAGTCGTCAAGCAATTCAATAACTTAGTTTTGCTGCTCCTAACAGCTTTGAGAATTTCTGACACCCAGGAAACCCTAGATATCGATTAAGGTTAGCAGGTCGAGCAGTATTACCTACTTGGTATTATTGAGCCCCAAAACCTCAGATAACCTCAGCGCAAACCTGTGTTAAGGAAAAAAGCTGGTTTAGTGTTCGGTCTAAGAAGGTTTTCAAGAAAAGGTGCGACCCAAGGCCAGGTTCCCCAGCCATTGGAAAACGCACCATTAGCAGTTAATTTAAATCAATTGATTTAATCGATTAAATCCGCAAGTTAAATGCCCAGCACCATAAAACTGCGGTCAACTAATCTCCTGTCCGGTTGAATACTTAATAATTCCTTGATAATTAATCACGCTTTTTTGCTCGGACAAAACCGATTTGTGAACAGGCCATGACAGATTGGTGGACGTTTTATCAATGACTGATCACTAACGACAAAAAACCACAGACTATTTTAAAAGTGATTAACCGGACTTGATATAACACATCTATTTAATTGAGGGGTATAACCCGTCATGCCAACTATTCAATAGTATGCTCTACTCAAGAATATGGGTCAAGAGGCACACATTTTTGTTGCTGTGCTTTAATCTTTTGCTGAACTTTAACTGGTACTCCCTTCACTGCTTTACCATAGAGGCGTTGAAATTCCCGCTCAAAATGGGCAGCAACCATAGGACTATGAATAACTAATACCGTCTCATCGTTCCTGGTATTTGCTGCTTTTGACCAGTTGTGAGAGCCCGTAATCACTGTCTTTCCATCAAGAATGGCAAATTTGTGATGTAAGACATCTCCTTCTGGCAACTGAGGCACACCGACAGTAGCAATCGGTTGACGCCAAGGACGGTTACCAGTCTCATATTTACACTTGTGAGCAACAGCTACTCCCATCATGTCCAAACCCTCACTGTAATAGCGAAAAGCAAAACTTGGCTCAATTAGCGCTTTGACCTTCACACCCTGTTGATGGGATTCCTCTAAAACATTAGTTAGCCGTTGCTCGGAAAAGACAAATAAAGCGATGTTAATGGTTTCCCTAGCCTGAGGAAGGATTTGAGCGATCAGACCATTGCTACTCTGATGCCAAGGTTTGGTAGTGGAGGTTGGGGAGAATTGTATCGCGATAGTTGTATCCCCCACAGTCGTATCCCCCCCAGTTGTATCCCCCACAGTTGTATCCCCCAGTCTCACCTGCTCTACTGGTCGCCATGGCTTCTTGAGACCAAACTTACTGTCTGGTTTACCGCCAGCACCATCCCCCCACATCACGTTAAATTCTTGGGTGAATTGGTTAGCTAACTCTACACTGTCAATCTTGAGTAGATTGTTGGGATTGCCACGACTGTCTCGAAACTGAAAGTCACCATGTAGATCACTAAGAGTGAAGTTGGCTGAGGTAATAATAGAAACTTTCTTATCAATAACTATAAACTTATGATGCATTAAGCCACTGCCTCGAGAACCATCCGCTGTGTCATCAATCATAGGTACACCACCATTTCCTAAGATGATTAAAGCGTCTCCTTCTGAAATTTCCGTTGCACTCAGCTGACCATCTCCGTCACGGTCGATCAATTTTAGAGACTCATTGTAGCGTGAGCGTTCTCTTTGGGGCAGTTTTGCTACTGAATCAGCGGTTAGTTTACTGACCGGAAGGCTGTAGTTATTGTCTAAAATGACTCTGACTTTGACACCAGCTTGCTTACGTTCTACTAAAGCTTGGGCAATTCTGGGCATACGCAACTCCTGAACCGCCACATCTACTGTTGACTTTGCTGATGCGATCGCATCCACAATCACTTGCTCCAAGTTATCTCCCTCCCGAGTTACTCCCCGGTAAGGATCGGTGTATTGGGCTGACCTACTATGATTAAAGTAAGCCTGAACCCAAGGGTCTTGGGGCAGAGGGGGTTCAACAGACACCTGTGGCTGAGCTTGTTGACAGCCACACAACATCAATAGTATCAGCAAAGGATAATACAAATTCCAGTAAATACACGCTGGTTGGGAACTCAAGGCATCAAAAAACCCGATTGGATAGCTGATTTCCCCATGCTAACAGCACAATCTTCAAATAGATGCAGTTGTTGAATTAACATAAAATACCAGGGGATATCAGTTGCCATCTTGTTCAACTACCCCCCCCTAATTGCCTTTTTCTTATGGAATGCCTTACACCGAAGCCTAATTAGCGGGTTAGGGAGTTTAACCCGAACTACTGTCTTATGCCAAGACGAAAGAAAACATTCCCGTGTGGCCACAAGGGGTATGGTAAAACATGCCACCGATGTGATCAAAAAAACCGAGCACGGGAAGAGAAAAAACAGCAAAAACGGCAGTGGGAGTCTAGTTTTCAAGATGATCCCATTGACTTAAAAAACCTTCCTACCCATGTGGTGGTCAAAGCCCGTGGGATAATCGCTGGTTTGGAAAATCACCAGGATTACAGAGAATTTGGTGGCAAGCGGCTGCGCCACAACCGCTGGATCATCAGTATTCCTGTAACGCGCAACTACCGAATGATTTGTCACGACCAGGGTAGCTTATTAGTTCCTCACGCGGTTTTGTCCCACGAGGACTATAATGTTGGTAAACCAGGTGGTTAGTTATTAGTCACTACTTATTCGTTTTCAGTTATTAGTCACTAATTATTAGTCTTCAGTTATTATTCATCAGTTGGAGAGAGACCTGGAAAGGTTATATGCTGAAGGTAGAGATAGCTGGTTGCCTGAAAACCCATGCAAATTTATCTGGACTATAGCGCCAACACACCACCACGCCCAGAAGTCATTACAACTATTCAAGATATCCTTACCCAGCAGTGGGGTAATCCCTCTAGCTTACACCAGTGGGGTCAGCGAGCGGCTATTGTACTGGAACAAGCTAGAATACAGGTGGCTAGGTTAATCAATGCACCAGCGGAATCGATTATATTTACCTCTGGCGGTACCGAGGCGGATAATTTGGTAGTGATGGGGGTTGCCCAAGGCTACAAAAAACCCCAGCATATGATTATTTCTAGTGTAGAGCATTCTGCGATCGCTCAACCAGTAGCCTGGTTGGAACAGTGGGGTTGGCAAGTGACTAGGCTACCAGTGGATTCACTGGGACGGGTCAATCCCAGTGATTTAAAAGCTGCCCTACAGGCAAATACAGTTTTAGTCTCCGTCATCTACGGTCAAAGTGAAGTAGGTACGCTCCAACCTATTGATGAACTCGGACAAATTGCTCGTCAACAGGGTGTCCTGTTTCATACCGATGCAGTTCAAGTAGCCGGACGGCTACCTATCGATGTTCAACAACTACCGGTGGATTTGCTGTCGATTTCCAGTCACAAAATTTATGGTCCGATGGGAGCAGGGGCACTGTATATCCGCCCTGGTGTGGAGTTAGTTACCCTGATCTCCGGTGGTGGACAAGAATCCCGATTGAGGTCTGGAACCCAGGCGGTGCCAGTAATTGCTGGGTTTGGCATGGCAGCAGAACTAGCAGCAGCGCAAATGCTAACAGAGACACCTCGGTTAATTCGATTACGCGATCGCATGTTTGACCAACTCGCTGATACTCCCAATCTCATTCCCACTGGTTCTCGAGACTATCGCTTACCCCATCACGTTAGTTTCTGTGTGACTTCCCCTGGTGAGGGTGTCACTGGAAAAACTCTAGTGCGCCAGTTTAATCAGGCTGGTATTGGGATTAGTGCAGGTTCCGCTTGCCACAGTGGTAAACTGAGTCCGAGTCCGATCTTGTTAGCAATGGGTTACAGTGATACAGCTGCTTTGGCTGGAATTCGGTTGACACTGGGGCGAGATACCACAGAATCTGATGTAGATTGGACGGTGATGGTACTCAAGCAAATTTTAGAACGACTGATGCCACAACCAACATTATCCACGGTCTAAGTTAAAGTCTAACTTTGCTCAAAAAAGGCTCAATTGCTCCTATGGGTAGGGTTGATTGGGTGGGATTAGTGTGGCGAGACATTTATATTTGAAGCCATTAATATTAAAGTCTTTGATAAAGACACATACGGACAGACTCATGAGTGAACTTCCTTTGAGCTTAGAAGACGCGATCGCTCAAGCTAAACAAGCGACCAAAGCCGCCCTAGATGACGGTCAAACCAGGGTACAAGTGGAGTTGGTCTTTCCAGAAATTGCCCTGCAAGCCCAGTCAATTGCCCAAGAATTTATTCCTATTTTTGAGCAGTATGGCTCCGGACTGAAAATATTCTTTCCTGATACTGGTGCTTCAGCCCTTGCCCTTCGTGACTGGGGAGAGGTACCGTTTAAAATTACTGATGTTGGCACCAGTCGCTCCCCAGCAGAAACTAGAATTGATGATGATGACCAGCTTTTCTTGCTAGTGGGTCCGTCTGCCGTGGAAGTAGCCCAAGTGGAAAAGATTTGCAATTTGGCTGGGGATCGCCCTTGTGTGATCCTAAATCCTCAGCTCGAAGATGTCTCGATTGTAGGGATTGGCTATGCCGCACGTCAGTTACGCGATCGCTTCCTGAAAACCCTGGAGTCTTGTTATTATCTGCGACCCTTTCCAGGAGGGGCTCTATGGCGTTGTTACCCTTCTGTGTGGCAAGTATGGCTAGAAATCGATGATGAGTATCAGTTGGTGACTGAAGAACCCAGCAAACCGACAGCAGAGGCTATTGAGCAAATTATACTTAAGGCAAGTCTAGTTAACACAACTAGCCCAGAAGATTCTAAAAGTATACCATCTGCCCAAAAAAAACAGTCGTTATTCTCAGGTATCCAGAAATTCTTAAATGCTCTGAGTCGTTGAACTTACAGTTGAACTGAGATCAGAAAAACGTTATTAGAAATCTAGCTAGCGAGGCCAGAAAACCTCGTATGTATAGATCCGAGAGTGTTAAGCTACCTCTTGGCTAGTTAGTGGGATGAAATTTTAGAACTATCATGGAGGGAACCGGCGAACTGGCCAAGGCAAAAGGTCAAAAATGTGCGCGTATGTGGAATTAATGCTTTCCGAATGTCTAACAACCTAGATGCTCAGCCACCAGAAGTAATCAAAGACGAATTTAACCTAGATAACTTCCTAGAAGATATACCTGATATAGAGGAAGTGGAAAAACCAACTACTGATATCATCCCATACCAGACCGATGATGCTGGAGAACCGAAAGTTGGCATGGAAGAACTAAATAGCTTAGCTGATATCTTTGAAGGTCAGACCCCTGATTTGGATCAAACCTGGCAAGAAGAAGAAATTATCGCTCCAGATAACCAGCAGTTGTCTAGCCAATCAGACAATTCTATCACTACAGACGAACCACAGGATTTATCTGACCTGATTAAAGAACTTGATGAGTTGGACATTCCGGAGGCAGCAGAGTCTACCGAGGAAGATTTACTCAGTTTGTTCGATGAGGAATTTCCAGAAGAAGCAGCCTTTGAGTTACTACAGTCAAGGGAGTCAACTCGAAAGGATAGTCAACCTAACCTTACTCCAAGCCTGACAGATAAAGACCTTGAAGAATTACTTTCTTTTGGGAGTAGTGAGGGAAGCCTAACTCAAAAAACTAACCCAGCGGACGAATTAAGTAGTTTATTTGATGATACCTTTTTTGAAGAAAATAGCTCAAGCTCGGAAAGTACTCCTCCCACCAAATTAGATAGTTATGGGATGGGCAAACAGCAGCCTATCCCACCAAGCACCCCATACCCGGACCCCACCCACACCGACCTGAATGAAGATTTCAATCTGGTCAATGACTTGGAGCTGATTCCAAATCACCCCCCTGCAAACCATGAACAGCCAGCAATTAATTCCCCATCAACCACAGGGTCTCCAAAGCCCACCTCGACTTCAGATCGACCCGGTGAGGCGTCTACACCCACTCGTAGTCCAACTGTCAAAGGAAAAAATAGAAAATCCCATCCCATAAAATCAAACAAATTACCAGATTCATCACCAAAACCATTACCAACAACCCAAGATCAATGGCAGCAATTAGAGCAGCTGTTGGCAGAAGCTACCGCACATTACCAAAACGTTGATTTTGACAGTATAAAACCTCTGGATGTGACCTTACCCACTGCTGAGGTGGGATCAGAGCAGAAAAGAATATTTGATGAACTAGAACTCCTATTAAATGAAACTAGTAGCCCTGAACCTAACCACTCCCTAGACCAAGAAACCCCGCAAACCAATCAGGTGGATTCAGTAGAGGATGACTTTAAAGACATCGAGCACTTGCTAGAGCAGGCAAATCAAAGCATCTCTGCTATCCCAGGAGGGATGAACCAGGAGCTGTCTCGCCAAACAAGGCGTCCGAGGTCTAAGCTATTTGAACAAACCATGCGGGTACCGGTTAAACAACTGGACACCCTGAGCAATTTAGTGGGAGAACTGGTGGTTGGTCGCAATAGCTTAGAGCAAGATCAAGAACGGCTGCGGCAATTCTTAGATAATTTATCCCATCAGGTATCGAGCCTCAACGATGTGGGTTTGAAAATGCGGGACTTGTATGAGCGAACCCTGCTGGAAAATTCCCTATTGTCTAGTAGTAGGATTTACCGCACTACAAGCATCCAAGAACGGGAACAAGGAAACCAGAATTGCACCAGCAAAGAAGACTATCACCCCCTGGAAATGGACCGCTTTACAGGCTTCCATTTGCTATCCCAAGAGATCATTGAGCTGATTGTCCGGGTTAAGGAGTCGGCATCTGACATTGAGTTTTTGGTGGATGAAACCGACCAAGTAACTCGTACCCTCAGACAGGTAACTAATCAACTCCAAGAAGGACTGACGCGATCGCGTATGGTGCCCTTTGCCCAGGCAGCAGACCGCATGCCCCGTGCAGTCAGGGAAATTTCCTTGCAGGAAGGCAAGGAAGCCGAGCTACACGTTGAGGGGCGGGAAACCTTGATTGATAAAATGATCTTGGAACACCTCTATGATCCTATGACCCACCTGGTCAACAATGCCATTACCCACGGGATTGAGCTACCAGAGGAACGGCTGGCTGCGGGGAAGCCTAGGGCGGGTAAAATCACCCTCGGGGCATTCTACCAGGGAAATCAGACGGTGATTTCCATCTCGGATAATGGGGGGGGCATTGATCCAGATCGAATTAGAGCTAAAGCCCTTGAAAAGAATCTCATTTCCCCAACTGAGGCAAAAACCCTGAGCGACTTGGAGTTGTTCAATTTTATCTTCCACCCTGGGTTCACCACTGCTGAGAAAGTGACTGATACCAAAGGTCGAGGAGTAGGTATGGATGTGGTGCGCACCTGCTTAAGTGAAATTCGGGGAACCATTACTATCGACTCTACTCTCGGGCAAGGAACCACCTTTACCATTCGCTTACCCCTGACCCTGAGTATTTGTAAAGCCCTCTGCTGTGTAAGCGATCGCGCCAGAATTGCTTTTCCCATGGATGGGGTGGAAGACATGCAGGATGTCTCCCCTGACTGCATTCAGACCAATTCCCAAGGTCAAGCCTTTCTTCAATGGCGGGACACCCAGATCCCATTCAAGCCCCTCTCAGAGTTGCTGACCTACCATAGCCAACTCAGCCGGGCTAGTGTCTATGGCAGCCAACGGGAAGACAACCTGATTTCTGTGGTGGTACTGCGCAGTACAGGTAACATGCTCGCCGTAGAGGTTGATCAGGTATTAGGGGAGCAAGAAATTGTTATTAAGCAAATCGAAGGCCCTGCACCCAAGCCAGTAGGCATTACCGGGGCGACCGTCTTAGGGGATGGTCGAGTAATGCCCATTGCTGACGTTCTAGAACTGATTGACCTTGCTATGGGTCGGATTCGTAAAGATGGTGGTGTTGCGATCTGGCAAAGGATGGAAACTCCAACCGCCAGCGGAGCCGAGGTCAATCTCATCAAATCTGATCCCATGGTGTTGATTGTGGATGATTCAATCACAGTCCGTGAACTCCTTTCTATGACCTTCAGTAAAGCTGGTTATCGGGTAGAACAAGCCCGTGATGGTCAAGAAGCCTGGGATAAACTCCGGTCTGGTTTGCCTTGCGAGATCGTATTCTGTGACATTGAAATGCCCAGAATGGATGGTCTAGAACTGCTATCTCGCCTTCAAAAAGACCCAGATTTGTGCGAAATCCCCCTGGCGATGCTCACCTCTCGTGGTGCTGATCGACACCGGAAAGTAGCTGCTGATCTCGGTGCTAGAGGCTATTTTACCAAACCCTATCTAGAAGACGTGCTACTAGATGCTGCCCAACGAATCAGGCAAGGGGAAGTGTTGTTAGCTCGAAGTAATCAATAGAGGTAATCCCAACAGGTAACTGCGGGCAGCATCTTCAACCAAATCATCCCAATCCCAAACCAAAGACCATGACCAGACCTGGTTAGGGTAACAATACCTGTGGAGGATCGTACTTTTCGGGATCTAGAATCGGGGAATGGGAATTATGGATTGGGTACTTTAAAAACTAAGCTAATGACAATAAAAGCGTTTGACTTGAATTCGCATCAAAATACGGCATCGGGTAAGACAGGTCGGTTTCGCAATTGGATAGTGGGGTTCACGAAAAAACCGATCTCTCTCAATTCCCCTGCTTCCAATCCCCATTTCCTAATACCGTTGATGACACTATCGTTGTGGGGACTACCAATCCTATCAGGGTTAGCCGCCAAAGCCTCAGATATCCCACTCAAAGTGGGAGTAGTGCAGCGCTTTGGAGATGAACCAACTGACAAGCTCACCCTGAAAGCTGCCCCGGACGATCAGCTAACCGTCAAATTTTTAGGCGGTGATATGCAACCGAAAACCAAGCAGCTTAGCAGCCTTAAGCTGGAAATAGTCAATAAACCGTTACAGCAGCCCCAGATCGAAGAGTACGTGGTCTTGAGTAACCATGGGACCTTTGAAACTGCAGAAGATAGTGCCAATAAATGGCGGGAAAAGGGGATTGAGGTGGAAGTTGCCAAGCCTGACCGCTGGCAGGTGTGGGCAAAACGGAGTGTTTATCAAACCCCTTTATTGCGACGTCTACTGCTAGCAAGTATCAAAGCCAAAGGTGATACTACTGCTTATATTGATACTAACGTTGTCACCGAGGTGCCCCATGCTTCCTTTGTGATTGGTAACTATCGCTACCATCGACGGGAAATCGATATTACTGCTGGTAAAAATCTGATCTGGGTTAGCAAAGGAGAAAATAACCGTAGGACAAGACTTTATCCTGGTAGTCTACGCATCCAGCCCAATGCCTATGGTGACTATACCTTAGTAAATCAGGTACCTCTAGAAAGCTACTTGCGGGGTGTGGTACCTCATGAAATTGGAGCTGGAGCACGCTATTCAACCGTAGCTGCTCAGAGCATTATTGCTCGCACCTACGCCTTGCGGAACCGACGCCGATTTAATGTTGACGGTTACGAACTCTGTGCCGATACTCACTGCCAGGTTTATTTCGGAATAAATCAAACCAATCCAGTGGCTGACCGTGCGATCGCAGCCACTAAAGGTCTAGTGCTGACCTACAACAATGAGTTAGTAGATGCCCTGTATTCCGCTGCAACTGGTGGAATCAGTGCGCCTTTCAGTGATGTTTGGAATGGGTCAGAACGTCCTTACTTAAAAGCAGTGGTAGACTCCCCATACTCCCTCTGGAATTTGTCACAAAAATCCTTAGCAGACGAACAAAATTTCCGTGAGTTCATGAACTTGAAGCAAGGATTTAATGAGACTGACAATAGTTACTTATTCCGCTGGAAGTACAACAATAGCTTAAAACAAGTCACCAGCCATTTACAACGCTATCTCAAAAAAACCAAACACCCCCTTGCCAACTTCACTACCATTGAGCATATGGAAGTGGTAGAGCGTTCACCAGCAGGACGAGTGCTGAAAATGGCGGTAACAACGGATCGGGGTATCCTGGAGCTGAGTAAAAATGAAGCCCGCAGCGCCTTTGGTCCTCCCCGCAGCACCCTCTTCTACGTAGACCCGATTTATGACAAAGCCAACCAAACCCTCAAAGGCTTCGTGTTCGTAGGTGGCGGCTTTGGTCATGGGGTTGGCTTCAGCCAACACGGTTCCCAAAATTTAGCTAAACTCGGTTGGTCCGCAGAAAAAATTCTCAGCTTCTATTATCCTGGTACTCAAATTCAGCCTTTGAACAATTCTATTATCTTCTGGCAAAATGCCAGCGCACTAGTCACGCCCTAGTCTAATCAAGGGTCAAAGAGGGGAGAAAGTGAAGATACGGAAGAATTTCAGGAAAATAACCTCCTTCTCCTCCTTGATTTAGCTTGGATTTAGCGTGATTTCGCCATCATCCCATTACCTAATCATCTCATCACCCGGTTTTCGGCGATGGGGAAGTAAGGAGCTCAAAGAGTAAAATACCCAACTTCTAAGCTCTCTTACTTCCCCTGTGTACTAAGTACTTAGTACAGAGCATCCTCTTGATGAGTTTCGATCGTGCAATCAGAGGTGGGGTAGGCCACACAGGTCAGAACGTAGCCAGCCGCAATTTGCTCATCATCCAGGAAGGATTGGTCA
>NZ_JAAHFV010000172.1:0-13445 GCF_010672755.1 Moorena sp. SIO1F2 | reverse complement strand
TACAATCAACGTTATCAAAGAAAGGATCTTTGATACCGATTTCAAGCTCGCCAACATCCCTATTTCCACGATAGTTATTGTGGTGCTCATCCTCTTGCTCACCCAGATATTGCGAGGCTTGTTCACTGCCATAATCATTCGCAGACTCGAACGTCTGACTAGTGGTACAGAAACCACCCATGACGATGAGTTCATTAGGATTCTTAAAGCACCATTAGGCTGGCTAATTTGGCTGGCTGGACTCTGGCTAGTACATCTAGTTGTGGCGACCCATCTTACTCCTGAACAGAATCAGAAAATCCCCGAGATTCTGTTTGTGAGTGCTCTGTTCATTGCCACCTATATTCTTTACCGTGCTGCTCCACTACTGGGAGAGCTTCTAGCCGGATTGGCGGCCAACACTGAAACTGAACTCGACGATTTGTTCGTGCCCTACTTCCCAAGGCTTTTTCAGATCGCAGCAGTGATGATTGCGGTCATTAAAGCCAGTGAGATTTTGTTGGGGGCATCTGCTGGTGCACTGATCGGTCTACTCGGTGGTGCAGGTGTCGCCTTAGGTTTGTTATTCAAAGACATTATCTATGACTGGTGTTGTACGGTGATTATCTACGCTGATGGTCTCTATAAACCTGGTGACTGGGTAGGAGTGGACGGAGTCAATGGTTTTGTTCAGATCGTCAGTATTGGTCTCAGAAGTACAACACTTCGCCTTACTGAGTGGGGTTCTATCAAAAAAGTTCCCAATTCTAAAATGATTGCTGGCGTTGTGGAAAATTGGTCACAGAAGATTGGCGATAGATTTGAGTGGGGTATAAATTTAACTCTGAAAATTGATGGCATTTCAGCGGAGCAAACTCTCCGAATTTGTCAGGCTCTTGAAGAAAGAATTCCGACTATCGATGGCTTGCACAAGCAAAAAATGTTAGTTTTATTTTCCAAAATTGAAGAGAATGCTCGCGTGATTATAGTTAGGGTATTTGTGATTGATCCCAACCTCTACTATGCTGCCCAGCAAGACTTGAACATAGCCATATTAGAAATCCTGCAGAAAGAGGAGATTGATCACCTGCATATTGAGCTGGAAAAGCAACTTCAAGACTACAAACAGATGAAGGGAAATTTAGTTAGTGAGGTGGTATCTAAATCCTAGCAATGCTTTGAACAAGCGATGCAGCGCTCGCTCCCTTCGAAGCTGCATCGCTTTTAGGTGCGACCCGTGGCGAATTTAATTCGCCACGGGTCGCACCTCAAGAATTTGTACCTGACCGAATTGAAAACCGCTGTATGAGATGCACCCCAGATAGTAAACCTTTCAAACTGGCTCCTAGGGTGCTGCCCAAACGGGCAATTGGTGTCAATCATGTTTATTACATACCTAAGTAGTCGGACAAAAGTAAAATTAACTGTTGAAATAGGGAGCAGGGACTGAGGCCGTGGGCCACGCGGGGCGCGTTCGGAGCTGGGAGCAGACGGACTTTTGGCAACTTTACACAAGTTAATACAGCGATGCAGCAAGGGAACAGGGGGTTTCCCCCACTCGCGCTTTGCATCAAGAAGTGAGGTTTATTTTTGTCGAGGTACTTAGCATGATTCGCTAAATTCGCAACTTATAGTAAAATCATGCTACCAATAGACTTGCCATCGACTTGCCATTTAGCTAGGCACAGGTCGATCTATGTTACTGTATTTTGGTCCAAACGATGGAAAACCTTCAGGGTACATTCAACACTACAATCAACATAATCACAGAAAGGATCTTTGATTCCGACTTCAAACTCGCCAACATTCCTGTTTCCACGATAGTTATTGTGGTGCTCATCCTCCTCCTTACCCAGATATTGCGAGGCTTGTTCACTTCAATAATCATTCACAGAATCGAGCTGATAACTAGCCGTACAGAAACCACCCTAGACGATGAGTTCATTAGCATTCTTAAGCAACCATTAGGCTGGCTAATTTGGATCGCTGGACTATGGCTAGTCTATCTAGTTGTGGCAAGCCATCTTAGTCCTGAACAGAATCCGAAAATCCTCGAGATTCTCTCTGTGAGCGCTCTGTTCATTGTCACGTATATTCTTTACCGTGCTGCTCCACTATTGGGGGAGCTTCTAGCCGGATTGGCGGCAAACACTGAAACTGAACTCGACGATTTGATAGTCCCCTACTTCCCAAAGCTTTTTCAGATCGCAGCAATCCTGATTGCTGCCAGTAAAGCCAGTGAGATTTTGTTGGGGGCATCTGCTGGTGCACTGATCGGTCTACTGGGTGGCGCAGGTGTCGCCTTAGGTTTGTTATTAAAAGACATTATCTATGACTGGTTTTGTACAGTGGTTATCTATGCTGATGGTCTCTATAGACCCGGTGACTGGGTAAAATTGGACGGAATAAATGGTTTTGTTGAGATACTCAGTATTGGTCTGAGAAGTACAAAGGTTCGTCTTCTTACTGTTGGTGGTACCAAAAAAATTCCCAATTCTAAAATGATTGGTGGAGTTGTGGTCAATTATTGGTCACAGAATCCTGGCGATACGTTGGAGTTGGGAGCAATAAATTTAACTCTGAAAATAGATGGAATTTCAGCGGAGCAAACTACCAGACTTTGTCAGGCTATTAAAGCCAAAATTCCGACTATCGATGGATTGCACAAGCAGAAAATGAAAGTTGTATTGTCCAGCATTGAAGAGAATGCTCGTGTGATTCTAGTTAGGGTATTTGTGATTGATAGAAAACTCTATTTGGCCGCCATGAATGACTTGAACATAGCCATATTAGAAATCATCCAGAAAGAGGAGATTGATCACCTGCATGTTGATCTGAGAAAGGAACTCCAAGACTACAAACAGCTGAAGGAAAATTTAGTTAGTGAGGTTAAGGAAAATTTAGTTACTGAGGTGGCATATAAATCCTAGCAATCCTTTGAACAAGGGATGCAGCGCGGCTGCATCCCTATTCGAGCTCTGGGCATCTGTTCCTGGCAGGACCCTGGAAACTATGGGGACAGGACCTTTGATTCTACAAGCCCATGGCTCTAATCAACCGAACTGGGAAGTTGATTCGCGATCGCTAAACAAACCAATAGCTAGTAATCCTTCGCGGAATTCAACATCCATGTCTTGATGCAGTCGCGAAGGGTGCATCAAGACATGGCATTTTTAGTTTATTGAATCCCTTGCCTTGCTATTTAAGGGGTAATCGCTCATTTAAACTACTCATTTACTATAATCAGTCTAGGAGAGCCGATCACGTTTCAAACTGGCTCCTAGGGTGCTGCGCAAACGGGCAATTGCTCTAAATCATATTTATTGCATACCTAGCAGGATTCGGTAAATTCCCCACTTATAGCTGAAGTTCCCCCGTTCATTTGTACTACTAGACCAGTTAAAGCCTCTCCCCATAAGGGATAAGCATGATTGGTCCCAAAAATTGTGTACCCATGTTGGTTCTTGAAGTATGTCTGCAATTGGAATATAATCCAACTATAGGCACTGGTCGCATTTTTATTTGAGAACCAAATCGCTCAAACGCCCTTCAGCTCAACGTTGTGAGCATTCTCAATAATACTGTACCCAGTAGCAATAAGTACCGGCAAGCCTAGGAACGCCACAGAGCTTGGGATTGAGGTTTCGAGTAGCTCAAACTTTGGGGGAACTTCAGTTATAGTAAAATCAATCCATCAACAGACTTGCCATCGACTTGCCATTTAGCTAGGCACAGGTTGATCTCTGCTGTTTTATTTTGGTTGAAACCATGGAAAACCTTAAGAGTACATTCAACAATAGAATCAACCTAATCAAAGAAAAGATCTTTGAGTCCGACTTCCAGCTCCCCAACATTCCTGTTACCACGATAGTTATTGTGGTGCTCATCCTCCTCTTCACCCATATATTGCGAGGCTTTTTCACTTCAATAATCATTCACAGACTCGAGGGTCTGACTAGCGGTACAGAAACCACCCTAGACGATGAGTTCATTAGGATTCTTAGGGCACCATTAGGCTGGCTAATTTGGATCGCTGGACTATGGCTAGTACATCTAGTTGTGGCCACCCATCTTACTCCTGAACAGAATCAGAAAATCCCCGAGATTATGTTTGTGAGCATTCTGTTCATTGCCACCTATATTCTTTACCGTGCTGCTCCACTACTGGGGGAGCTTCTAGCCGGATTAGCGGCAAACACTGAAACTGAACTCGACGATTTGTTCGTCCCCTACTTCCCAAAGCTTTTTCAGATCGCAGCAATCGTGATTGCTACCATTAAAGCCAGTGAAATTTTGTTGGGGTCATCTGCCGGTGCACTGATCGGTCTACTCGGTGGCGCAGGTGTCGCCATAGGTTTGTTATTCAAAGACATTGTCTATGACTGGTGTTGTACAGTGATTATCTACGCTGATGGTCTCTATAAACCCGGTGACGTGATAGTATTGGACGGAGTAAGTGGTAGGGTAAAGATACTCAATATTGGTCTGAGAAGTACAAGGCTTCTTATTACTGATTGGGGTTATATCAAAAAACTTCCCAATTCTCAAATGATTTCTGGAATTTTTGCAAATTGGTCAGATAAGACTGGCGAGACAGTTCAGTGGGGCATAAATTTAACTCTGAAAATTGATGGGATTTCGGCCAAGCAAACTAGGCGAATTTGTCAGGCTATTAAAGAAACAATTCCGACTATCGATGCCGTGAACAAGGATAAAATTAAAGTTGTATTTTCCCGCCTTGAACAGAATGCTCGGGTGATGAAAATTCGGGTATTTGTGATTGAGCCCAAGCTCTACTATGATGTCCAGAGCAACTTGAATCTAGCCATATTAGAAATCCTGGAAAACGAGGAGATTAATCAGCTCCATGTTTATATGAGAAAGGAACTTAACTGGTTGCCTGACACCAGTATGAATTAGGAACAATCGTAAGCTATCAGCTCTCAGCTATCAGCTCTCAGCTTAAGCGCTACGCGAACAGCTTTTGAATAAAATAAGCTGTTCGCGTAGCGTGGCCAACGGCCAACGGCTGACCACTGACGGCTGACCGCTGTTCGCGCAGCGTGCGCGTAGCGCATATGCTTACGGGAATTCGGAGCAGGGAAGAGCACAGCTTTATCCTCTCATTCCATTCACATAGGCAGCTGTCAAGGCTTGTTGAGGTGATTCAAAAATCTGCTCCACACAGCCGTATTCAATCAATCTCCCCACTGCTTCCTTAACCCAGAAGACGGCAGTATAGTCAGCAATTCGTCTAGCTTGAGCTAGGTTGTGGGTAACAATCACCAGGGTGTAGCGTCCCCTGAGCCTAGCTATCAAATCTTCGACCACACCGCTGGATATGGGATCGAGGGCACTACAGGGTTCATCTAACAGGAGTACTTCTGGTTGCAATACCAAGGCACGGGCAATGCACAGGCGCTGCTTTTGACCACCAGACAGAGCAAGAGCCGAGGTGTGGAGTCGGTCTTTTACTTCATCCCACAAACCAACATCCCGGAGTGCGGTTTCAATGAGCTGAGCAATGTTATCCCGGTTTTTAACACCATGTTCCCGCAACGGAAAGGCCAGATTCTTCCAGATTGAGAATGGGAAGGGACTCGGCTTTTGGAAAATCATTCCAACACGACGACGAAGTGCAATTAGCTCCATAGCACCACGCTTTGCGATCGCATCCATCCGAGGACTCAGCACATCCAGGGAACCCATGCGAATCCTACCGGTAACTTTAGCATTAGGAATCAAATCTGTCAAGCGATTTAGGCAACTTAAAAAACTAGTCTTTCCACAACCAGATGGTCCCACTAGTGCGGTAATCGAACCTTTATAAATTGGCAACGATACATCAGCAAAGGCCGGTTTTGTTCCATAATGTAAACATAGCCGCTCGGTCTGAATCAATGGGTCGTTTATAGACTGGCTTACCGGTAATCGCTGTTTTATTTCTAAAGGGTTAACCATTGTTTTTAGGAATTAAAAATTAGTTGCGTAGGGTGCGTTAGGGGGACTGGAGATTTTCCGCCTCGTAACCAGGGTTAGGTTGCTGCCCGTAACGCACCACTGGCTCAAACAGCTTTAATGAGATGCACCCAACCAATACTGAGTCATCCATGCTGCTGTACCATTAATCAGCAACAACAACACTAGCAACACTAAAGCTGAGGCATAAGCATTAGCATTTCCCCCTGTTACATTCATCGACAAATCAAAAATATGAATCGACAGCGATCGCCCAGAATCCAGCAAAGACTCTGGCATCCGATCCACATAACCACTAGTAAAGATCAGTGCTGCGGTCTCAGCGATCGCTCGCCCTATCCCTAACACTAATCCCACCACTAGTCCGGGTGCTGCCGCTGGTAACAGCAAATTCCAGAGAGTGGTAGTGCGGGATAAACCAAGGGCAGTGGCAGAAAGTCGATAATCATCACTAACGGCGCGAAACCCTTCCTCTGTTGATCGAATTAGGATTGGCAACACCATACAGGCTAATGTCAACCCCCCAGACAAAATCGAAAAGCCTAGCCCTAGGGTTTTGCAGAAAAAAGCATTGCCAAATAGTCCAAACACAATCGACGGTACCCCTGCCAGGACATCTAAGCTACGACGAACCAGACGCCCGAAAATACTCTTAGTATCTGTGAACTCAGCTAGCAGTATTGCTGTACCTACTCCAATCGGAACAGAAACGGTCATACATACACCCAAAATTAGGAGAGTGGAAACCAGAATTGGAGCAATCCCTCCTTCCCGTCCAGCATTCTTTGGTGCAGTAGTCAGGAATTCCCAGTTAATTTGTCCGACACCGTGCCAGACGATATCACTCAAAATCCAGAGGAATACAGCAGTTACGAACAGTGCGATCGCCCAAATCATCACTGTTGAAACTTGGAGGTTATCGGTTGTCGGTTGTCGGTTGTCGGTTGCAGGTTGCAAGTTGTCGGTTGTGGCTTTTGGCTTGGTTTTCAGAGGATTCTTACTCATAAATTCCTTCCTTGCTGATGATTTCTGCAATTGCTACTAGTACCAAAATTATTGCCATCAGCAGCAAGCCACTGACAAAAAGTGCTGAGCGGTGATTGCCCATAGCGTAAGCCATTTCCAAGGCGATATTGGCAGTAAGAGTTCGCATCGGCTCAAATAGGCTTTTGGGAGTTTGCACCACATTGCCACACACCATCAGCACCGCCATGGTTTCTCCAATCGCCCGTCCTGTTCCTAAAATCAAGCCAGTAAACAGCCCCGACTTAGCAGCCGGAAACACAACACCTCTGACTGTTGCCCAGCGGGATAGTCCCAGGGCTGCTGCTCCCTGTAGGTATTCTGGGGGGACTTTCGCAAAGCTAGCGTCTGCGCTCAGAGCAATAGTTGGCAAAATCATCAGGGTCAGAATCGCAATTCCAGCTAGGAGACTGGCTCCCGGTGGCTGAAAGCGTCCAATTAGGGGAACTAGCTCCACCAAACCCCAGAAGCCGTAAACAACTGAGGGCATCCCTGCCAACAATTCAATTAGCCGTCGATAAAGTCCAGCAATCGGTGGAGGTGCGTAATACTGACAAAAGACTGCAGATAGAATTCCCAGGGGTGTAGCCACTACCATCGCCCCAGCGGTGACCAACAGGGTGCCCCAAAGCATCGGGGTGAAGTTGTACAGAGTCTCAGCAGGATGCCAGGATGGATCGGTAAAAAAGGGGAGTAATCCTACTTGTCCCAATACTGGCAAGGCTTCCGTGATTAGGAACACAACAATCAGCACCACGATAGCACCAGCCACCACAGCACAGCCTTTTAGGGTCGAGATTAGGATAGTATCACTCCGAGAGGGGGACAAAGTTTTGCTCTTTAACAATGTCTTGTACCTTTTGCGATCGCGAAAACTCAATAAATGCTTGATCTAACCCAACCGGAATAGTTTTGGTGACTAACGTCAGGGAACGAGATAGGGGAAATGTGCCGTTTTGAACATTTTCTGTGGTTGCCGCTATTCCAGCAACGGGCAGTAACTTAATCGGAACATCCTGTTTGCTGCTATATTCTGCTGTGCCAATAGAGACATAACCAATCCCATTAGGATTACCCGCTACTGTTTTAATCCCCTGCTCATTATCCCCAATCACCACATCTGCCTTAATCTCGCTATTTTTCAGCTGGAAGTACTTCAGAAATAACTCCAAGGTAGAGCGCCCCTCGGCTTTGTTGACTACTGTAATTGGTGCCCTCTTGCCTCCCACATCCTGCCAGTTATCAATTTTGCCCTGATAGATATCCACAATCTGTTGATTACTCAGGGATTGCACCGGATTAGTTTTATGGACGATAATCCCAATCCCATCACGAGCGATCGCAAACCCTTGCAGATCTTTCTCGCTCTGCTTGAGGTCACGAGACACCATCCCAATATCAGCGACTCCTTGGCGAGCATCTGCAATACCGCGAGACGAGCCTCCTGTCTGCACATCCACCCGTACACCAGGATTTTCTGATTCAAAACGCTTGCCAATTTCCGACGCCAGGGGGGCTACTGTACTAGAACCGGTTAAAACCAACTTACCCTGCAACTGATCTGTTGATTGGGTAGCTACTTCCGGAGATTGGGCACAGGATTGTAGCCAAAAGCAAGCTACTAAACCCATAGACATTGATGCTAGAGTTGTTAAATTTTTCATCAATCATCAGTCAGTCATCTTATCTATAAAATAATGAGAGTGCTCAGTTATAATTGCTCAGTTATAATTGCTGGATTGCTCAATAATTTCAAATCCGCCAGACTTGATATCACTGACAACTCAAAACTGAGCACTTACTCAGCACTTTGTTAATCAAAACATAGGCAACAACATCCCAAATCAATTGCTCTATTACCATTGGCTTGCCGAATGGTGAGCGAACACTGATAAAGCACCGCCTTACCATCTCGCGTCGCCCTAACAAATCCCTCATCCCGCAAAACTTTGAGATGATGGGATAGCAGGCTTTGCTCTATTCCCAACACAGCCTTGAGCTCCCCAACATGTTTTGGTCCTTCCATCAGGATTTCCATAACAGTTAGACGAGTGTTGTCCGCTAAAACTTTCAGCTTACGGACACAGAAGGCTTGAGATGATGGACGTTTTGAGTTCATAATTCAGCACTTGTCAGCAGTTGAATTATCATTGATATGAAAATTCATTCATATTATAATCAAAAAAAACTCTGATTAGATCAAATCAAAGCACCACCACAACTGGAACCAGACCCTGCTGTACAGCCATAACAATAGGAAGCGGTGCGAATTTCCTCAATGATGTCTAAACTTCCTGCTTCCAGAAGTTTACTAACTGTCAACCTTTCTCCAGTACCAGACGTTGCTGCTACATTTTCCATCTGATTAAAATCGCAATCGTAGACATTACCCAGATAGTCAATAGACAGTTCATTGCGACACATCAAATGCTCCACCGTACTGGCATTGAAACTGTTTTCTAGAAACACCATATAGGGAGCATATAGCTTGGTGCGTTGTAAATGAAACTTTGTTCTACCAACGGGGATATTTGTAATTGTAAATAGCTGGTTGAAGTCAATATCAAACTGTTCTTTTAGGAACACTTTATAATCCTTTTCCAACTTAACCTGATTAGGAGTCATAGAAAACTTTTCACTCAGTGGCAAGGAAGGATTGTAGACCAAATCAAGAATTAATTTGGGGTTTCTGCCATAGCCCAACCGATTCAGCCATTGAATCGCCCGAATCGAATCATCGTAAACCCCCTTGCCGCGCATTTTATCTACATTATCTTCCAGATAACAAGGCAAAGAAGCTACTACTCGTAATTGGTGCTTAGCGAAATAGTCAGGTATATCCTCATATCCCGGTTCAAAATAAATGGTCAAATTTGACCGAACAATTACCTCCTTTCCGGTTTGGTATGCTGCTTCAACTAATGGCTTAAAGCCATAGTTCATCTCTGGCGCACCACCAGTCAAGTCAACGGTCTTAATTTGAGGAAACTGATGAATCAGCTTAATAAGCTGGTCACAAATTTCTGGAGAAAGTTCTTCAGTTCGTTTAGGACCAGCTTCCACATGGCAGTGAGTACAAGCTAGATTACAACGCTTACCCAGATTAATTTGTAAAACCGTGATTGGGTGTTTACTTAAGGGAGATTGCAGTTTTTTGTGGAACGGTGTAACAGCTGAAACGTCTGTTTTAATCATAATTTTTATTGACTTGTAATTGCTAGAAGTATTAATTTTGAAGGATGACTTCTGAAGTATTACTTCTAAAGTAGGATTTGTAATTTACTAATCTTTAATTAGACCATGGATTGGTTGATAAACAAATCCATGGTTTTTATTCTTCAGCCTACTCTACTTCAGATGCCAAAGATGAACAGCATTCATACTTCATACTTCATACTTCATACTTCATACTTCATACTTCACCTTTAACAACAACCACCACCAACATAGTGCCAAGTTGAATCAGTGACTAAGATTTCTTCTGGATTCACCTTTCCTAATTTCGCGGCTGTTTTATCACAAACAGCGGCTGGCACACCACGGGAGAGGATGTGTCCCGCATTGTCATCAAAAAACTCTTCCGCGCCCATGTAAATTGCTGTCTTGCCAGTAAAAATACATGGTCCATCCTCTGGGATCACAACTTTGAAAGAAACAGAATCCAGACTTTCCAGCAGCAGGGGTTCTTCTAGGTTGTAGTTTTGGCAATCCAGAAGCCGATAGGGACGCTTTGCTCGAATTTCTACTTGACCAAAACCTGACCTGACCAGGTGCTGAACATAGGATTGATAAGTGAGCGCACCAGACAGACACATAGCTCGTAGCCGCTCATCTTCCTGTAGATGGGGTGGAATCGGACGAGTTGCAATGGGGTCACTCATTAACAGTCGTCCACCTGGTTTTAACACTCGATAGGCTTCTTTGAGTGCCTTCATCAGGTCAGCCGGTTCAAAGATGTTGAATAGGCAATTCTGAGCAACCACATCTACAGAATCATCTGGCATCGGTAGGGCAAAGGCATCCCCTTCCCGAATTTCCACAAAACTCTGGTCAAACCAGGCATTGTCTTGAGCAGCAATTTTCAGGTTACGGGTAGCCGCCTCCCGCATTGCCTGAACTGGCTCAACAGCAATCACCCCCCCTGGACGTTGGGAAAAATAAGCAAACTGTAACGCCTCCAAGCCACCACCAACACCGACATAGAGGACAGTTGGCTGATTGCTGAGTTCTGTGGGATGTACCGTAGTACCGCAACCATAATTCATATCCGCCATCAGTGGAGGAATTTTCAGTCCTGGCAGTTGTAAGGGGCTACTTTGGACACAACACAAACCAACTTGGGGTGTTTGAGCGACTTCAGAATAAAATTCAGCAGTTGTTTCGAGATAGGTCATCTGAATCCTTTACTTGGCAAAGATGGTAATGCTATTGATAGTAGGGTGGAAATTGAAAACTAATTTTGAACCAGTATAGTTCCTCAGTTGAGCTTTAATGCTACAAAATTCATGTATCGTCTGATACCAAATCCCGGTTCAAAACCCCGTTGATTATTTTGATCATCTAGTCAGCGAAGCGCAGACTTTGTCATCTTCGAGAAGGCTTCCCCTATGTCTAGCCGCTATTTATTATTGGTTTAGGCTAAAGGGAAGCTATAAGTGGGATTTGGAATTAACTTGCTGTTGCAGGCTTTTAATCCAATTTGTCTTCAGGCAAGCAACGGTAGAATACCTTGCCTCACCCTTAGATGCTATTAAACTCATGCCAGATGAATTTTTAGAGTAGTACACCATGAATTTTTACTGAGATTACCACGCGATCGCTCATGCTTAGGGCATGGGATGATGGGGTAATCAGGTGATCAGGTCATGGGGTGACTCTGGTGACTCTGGTGACTCTGGTGAGTGTGGAGTATTTTCCCAGTGATTAACCAGACTTGATCTAAGACAGAAACAATTGTGTCCACTCAACACTGCCAATCACCTCTGAGCAGAAGATTATGGTAGAAAGAGCTACCATTACAATCAGGGAGTTGATGAATGTCGAAAAACCAGTATGCAGAACGCCTCAGACAACAAGAGAGAGTTTACCTCAAGCGTGTTGCTGATTACTCTTCACTAGAGTCGATACCAGAAATCTGGCCCCTTGCTGCCCAACGCTTTGGGTCAATCATTGCTCTGCAAGACCCTCACGCTGTGGGAGCTCATGGTGGTCCACCCTCGACCCTGACCTATACCCAGTTGCACGAGCAAATCGAGCAATTTGCTGCTGGATTACAATCCCTAGGTTTCCAGCCAACACTGGATGAGAAGGGTATTCCTACCCGAATTGCTTTATTTGCTGATAACTCTCCTCGATGGCTAGTTGCCGATCAGGGTATCATGAGTGCAGGAGCAGTAAATGTGGTGCGCTCAGGTCAAGCAGAACGGCAGGAATTGCTTTATATTCTCGAAGATAGCGGTAGCACTGCTGTGGTGCTAGAAAACCTCAAAACTTTGGAAAAATTAGGCGATCGCTTGGATGGGCTACCCATTGAATTAGTGATTCTCCTTTCTGAAGAACAACCACTATCGACTGGATCATCCCGACAAATTGTTAACTATACTCAACTCATGGAAGCCGGGGCATCTCGGTCTGTTACCAAAGCTAACCATAACCGGGAAACCTTGGCAACTCTGCTGTATACGTCTGGTACCACAGGCAAACCCAAAGGGGTGATGCTGAGCCATGGTAATCTCCTGCATCAGGTCAACACCCTTGGTGCAGTAATAGAAATCCAAAAAAGCGATCGCGTTCTTTCTATCCTGCCTACCTGGCACGCCTACGAACGCTCAGCGGAGTATTTTCTATTATCTCAGGGTTCCACCCAGATTTACACCAACCTGCGCCATGTCAAAAAAGACCTTAAAACCTTCAAACCTAACTTTATGGTCGGAGTACCCCGACTGTGGGAATCGATTTATGAGGGGGTGCAAAAGCAGTTTCGTGAGCAACCCCAAGGTAAGCAGAAATTAGTCCAAAACCTGCTAGGGATCAGTCAACGCTACATCGAGGCACGACGGCTTGCTCAGGGGTTGACCTTAGATAATTTAAATCCTTCACCAATCCAAAAACTATTGGCCACAGTGCAAGCTTCCTATTTATGGCCGGTTCATCAATTAGCCAATAAACTAGTTTATCAAAAAGTCCGGGAAGCCACTGGGGGAGAAATCAAGCAAGTCATTAGTGGTGGGGGTTCCTTAGCGAGGCACTTGGATAACTTCTTTGAGATTATTGGTGTCGAAGTCCTAGTCGGCTATGGCTTAACCGAAACCTCTCCCGTTACTAATGCCCGGCGTTCCTATCGTAACCTGCGTTTTAGTGCTGGACCACCTTTACCGCACACTCAAATCCGGATTGTTGACCCTGAGACTCATCAGCCTTTACCCCAAGGTCAAACAGGCTTGGTGATGGTAAAGGGAGCACAA
>NZ_JAAHFV010000171.1:0-13767 GCF_010672755.1 Moorena sp. SIO1F2 | reverse complement strand
TCGGGAATCGGGAATCGGGAATCGGGAATCGGGAATCGGGAATCGGGAATCGGGAATCGGGAATCGGGAATCGGGAATCGGGAATCGGGAATCGGGAATCGGGAATCGGGAATCGGGAATCGGGAATGGCTGATGGCTGATGGCTGATGGCTGATGGCTGATGGCTGATGGCTGATGGGGAATGGGGAATTTTGCGATCGCACTAAACTGATTTTACAAACAAGCTTGTAGGGTGGGCAAAAACATTTTGGTTCACATGAGTCTTCTAGATAAGATAACTTTGCCCACCCTACTTTAATTGGTATTTTTTTGACTGCTCTCAATTTACGCTGAAACTCAGGAGTAAGTTGCACCTCAACTAACGGAGCGTCAGTCAATATCAATTCCCTCCCAGATTTGAGAAATGGGTAGGGTTTGTCCAGTCACAGCTTGCTGCCAAGATTTGCGAAAGCTTTCTGCTGAAAAGTCAGTATTATCGCCTTCTGGTATAGTTTGAATTTCTAGGGCATGGTTTTTTTGAATAATTGTGGATAGTATTTTGAGTAGTTCAAGCTGCTCTACTAATGAAAGCGACTGAGCAATGTTGACCGCTTCTTGAAGCTGTGATTTCATTAATCTCCTCTATTTATAATTTAATTGTCTACAGTCAAATAATAGAATATTCTTTACCCATTACCCATTACCCATTACCCATTACCCATTACCTATTACCTATTACCCATCACCCATTCCCGATTCCCGATTCCCGATTCCCGATTCCCTAAATTGGTAACTCCTTCCCGGCAACCGTCAAGCCTTGAGTTACCTCCAAATTGCCGTTAATTTTAAGAGTTTTTGATGGATTGAGAGGGGACAATTCGATATCACCTTGATCAGAAATATTAAGGCGTAAAATTTCCTCTCCCTTCATCGTGATCACCAACCCCGCCTTTGCCTCTGAGACATCCAACACCAGCTCATCCTTAATCGTGATTCCCTTCTCAGCCACCAGGGGTCCGGTTGCCGTTACGTTGTTATTCGTTTCTAGGGAAATACCATCCTCTTGATGTAAACAAATTAGAGCATGACCAGGACTTTTTTCACCATTCTTTTTACCATGAGGACATTGCTCATCTGTCCCCTCACACCAACCATTTTCATCAGGTTCCTCAATGGGGCTAGGCATATCATAAGGACAGACGAAAATTTTGAGGTAAACAGGATGGTCTCCTTTTAGATCTTGAATTGAGCCATTTAAAAATTTATAATCGCTATTTGCCCCTTTGATTCTAACCATTACCCCACCTTGGTATTTCTCGCCTTTGCCTGAATTGAATTAATCTTCTCTGTTGGCACCATCACCGGACAGGGAGCGCCGAGGTTACCCACATGGGTGTGGGTACTCAGAATAATATCGTCACTATCACCAACCGCATTAGCCGGTAACCGTCCACCAACTTGTACAGAAGCCGTACTTGCATCCCCAATCTTGATCGAACCTACACTTTTGACGGTGACATTAGAGCTAGCTGCATCAATGGTGATGCCCCCACTTTCAACTTTAATCTTGCAGGTGCCGTTATCAATAGTGATATTACCACCAGATAAAGCCACGGTACATTTTTCGTTTTTCAGGGTAGCATCTCCTCCTTCCAGGGTGACATGGCACTTTTCGTTGGTGAGATCAATTTTTTCATCATCGACAGTAATCACCTGTTTCTCATTTTTACTAGTAATAGTAACTACCCCCTCCTGATCAATTTTCAAACTACCCCCGTCTTTCGGGTTATTTTGTAGGTAGAATTCCTTTTCCTTGTTGACAGGGGGTTGGTCTTGGTCATTGTAGAGCCGACCAATAATCACAGGAGCATTGAGATTACCCCCAATAAAGGTAACCAACACCAAATCCCCAACATTGGGAATATTAACCAGTCCTAAATGGGGGGTTGCTACTGGCACTTTGCGCAATTCAAAGTCTTTGCCGTCTGGCTGTTTCTTGTTCTTTAACTTGACTGAACATTGGTAGTTGTCCTTGTCACTCTCAGAGGTATGGGGAAACACCGCTGTCACAATCCCCAACTCAGTAGTGTAAACTTTACGTGCTTCCTGCCGAGCAACCTTCTGCATTACTCCAACAATCGAGTCTGTCACACTTCCTCCCAATCAATTACAGTACAAAAACCACTACGGCGATTGAGACGGTGGCTCACTCCCGTGACTTTGAAGCTACCATTCAGGGTAGCCATCGGCATTTTTGACACCTTGATCTCATCTCCTAGCTTGACATTAGCATTACCTAGCACCTTAATTTCACCCCGTTGCTTCTGGCGCTGCTTAGCCAAAACCGCCTCAGCCATTTTCTGAGCAACTGCCTGGGTACGAGCTGTGGGGTCAGTCAGTCGTAGAGTCGTAAAACCAGAACCGGAACCAGCAGTACCCTTAACCTCTTTTTTCGTAAGCCAAGAGTAAGCCTGTTCTCCTTGTCCTTGACTGCTGGGACTTTCCCCGTAAATTTCTACCTGCTCAACCCCAGGATGGGGTTGCTCCAATTCCAAGGCCAGAATGTCTTCCCCATATTTGAATTGATGGGTACTGGCAGGGTTATATTTGGCAAATACAGCTTTGTCTTGGGTGTTGGCATAGAAATCAAAGCCACATTGTTGTGCTAAGGTCTCGAGCTCGTCATAGGCTGACCTCAACTCTCCCACCCCATAGACCGAAAATTTCAGACCATTCTCCACTTGCCCCACCTTCACCTTGCCCAACTTGAGAATATCTTTGACAATATCTCCAGCATTTGGTTTTTCGTAAACCCGATTTAACCGAGCTGCGGTCAAACTCCCAAAAGTGCTGGCAGCCTCAATCCTGACACGGTCAATGCTCCAGTCTACCCTACTAACCTTACCGGTAAAGACTAACGTTTGCTTATTCTCATAGCCCAATTCCACCGATACCAGCTCTTCTGGACTGATAGTTAAACCCTGTGGTAACCCTAGAACAAGACAGCAGGTATTAACCGGAATAGTTAAAGAACTATGCGATCGCAACTCAATGAGCTGCGTTTGTTGCCCAGCGTTACAGACAACGCTACCAATTTTAATGGTGTAAGCAATTTTTAACATCAGGAGAATTTAGAATTTGGAATTTAGAATTTAGAATGGGGGATGGGGAATCGGGAATCGGGAATCGGGAATCGGGAATTGGGAAAATTAGCGATCAAGATAAACTTGATATAGCACTACCCTCCCAATCACCTATTACCTATTACCCATTACCTATTACCTATTACCTATTCCCTAACTAAACCGGCAAAGCATTCAACAAGCGATCAAAAGAATCAGCCACATCCTCCAAACCAATATCCAGTTCACTTTTTAGCTGCTCAAGCCGTTGCCGCAGTGCTAAAAAAAGCTTATTAATAGCTGCTCGCAATTTTTCGGTCTTTTGCACTACTTTTTGCTGATACTGGCTATCTAGAGCATCACCTACTGCCTGAGGAATGTCTCTTAATAGTTGGATTATATTTCCATGTAACTGGTCTAGTTCATCAACAATGTTTTGAGGATAAATCTCTTTGAGCTTGTCTTTTAAATAAGGGAAAATTGATTCCATATTCATCACAATCAGGTCTTGGGTATAACTCGCTTCGATTAACAAACGGTTAAAGTGAACCAGATCACTTTTATAGTCACCTAAACTTAAAACTTTAACCTCGGTAGTCAAGGTTACTCCCTCAAACCGTTGCTTATTGTAGAAGTCTTCCTGGAGCAGCAGGTTATTCAACTCTCGAATCACCGCTTGTTTAGTTCCTTCTGTCTTCGCCTTTAGCAACAATTTAGTAGTCTCAGAAAGCTTACTATTGATGTACTTAGAAACGTTATCCTCGGGTTGAGCAAGTTTTTGGATTAAACTATCAATATCTTTAAAGTCACTCTCATCAAAGGAATTCAGCAGTAGCTTCGGCCTCAGAGACTTTAAGGTTTCCAAAGTTGTTGTATATGTCCCTTCGATTGCTTTTACTACCTCATTAGTCAGACTGTCAATGGCATTCTTAACCCCATTAATTGCCTGACGAATTTGGTCTCCTAGCGTCTGAGCAACCTGGCTGAGAATCTCCACTAATCGTTTCGGAGCATCCTCGATAATTTTGATCACATTGCCAATGTCACCAAGAACAGTACGAGGCTGCTCTAGTAATTTGTCCAAAGCTTGGAGAATTTCCCGCAGAGGATTGACAATCTGTCGGTTGAGTTCATCGGGAATAACTTGCTTGAAGTTAGCCATTACCTGCTGAGGAGAAGTGCGGTTGGCACTTTCTTGCAAGCGATCGCGTTGGCTCTCATTCCCCTGGAGTCTAGTGGTGTCTGTAACGATAGTATTGACTTGTTCGAGAACCTCTTGGGGGGAAGTTGCAGTAAAGTTTTGATAAAGGTTTTCCAAGCGTTTTCGCAAATCTTCATAATCTACAGCAATTTCTGCTGGTAGAGTTGGCAAGCTGGCTGCTGGTGGTGCTGGTAGAGTTGCTACCACCTGCTGATAAGCTGTCACTTGTCCGGCAACGCCATCGGTTGCTAGATCATCGGGAGTCTGGGTGTAAGTTGCGATCGCGTTTTGGAGTTCCTGCAATTGCTGTGTCAAACCCTGCTCATCAACTGCATTCACCTTGGTCACGATCCCATCTCGGATTTTCTCAACCTCTTGAATTTTTTCGGCAAAACTGAAGCTCAATATCTCCTGCAAAGTGTTCCAAAAATCTGACTTGAGGACATCTGACAACCCGATATTCGCCATCAGCTTATCTACTTGACTCAAACCATCCGTCACTTTGCCCACAAGCTTCTCGACAGGTAAATTATCTAGCTGGGTTTTGACAGTTGCCAGCTGCTGATTCAGGAAATCTGTTATCGTTTTGGGAGATAAGGACTCAATCACCCCTAACAACTTTTCGTATAATTCTTCTAACAAATCCAACAATTGCTTGGGATTAATCACTTCTAGTTTTTCAATGATATCATTATAAAAGTCTTTAACTGGTTGAAGAAGTATAGAAGGCTTGTACTCATTTAATTTATTGATCACAGGAGTAAGATAGGGCTCGAGAAAATCAACCACCAGAGTACCAGGTTGTAAAGATTCAATTTTGTCGTTAATTTTATTAAATTCCCCTTCGATTAAAGCCACAATATTGTCTAAGGGAGCTAAAATCTCATCAAAGGCAGCTTTCAACTCAGGGTTAACGACACCCGGAACATCCACCGCTTTAATTACCTCTGTTCCCACTTTTAGTGCGGTTTTAACCGGGGTACTAAGGGTAGAGACATCAACCGCTTTTAACTCCTTCTCCAAGTCATTGCTTTTGGTTACCACCACTTGAAACGCTGGTTTAAGGGACACTTCTTTGAGATTGTCAGTAATTGTCCCCATACCCTCTTCAGCTTGTTTTAGGGCATTAGTAATCTGAGGACTGTCCAAAATGGCACTAACTTTGTCAAACAGCTCATTGATTTTATGGTCTAACTGCTCTCGGTTGAGCTGGGTTTTAATTTGAGTATTAACACTTTCAATTGACGTTTTTATGTGGTCAGTTTGCTGTTCGAGGTTTTTAGAAAATTCATCAACTTTACCAACAATAGTTGTGGAGGCTTCATTACATACTTTTTTAAATGGTTTAACTAATTCTTGGGACTTCCCATAAGTATTTTTAAGAAACTCTTTAACCTTTTGAATAATTTCTTCAAGATAGCTTTTGACTTTATTTAACAGCTCTTCTCCCTGCTGAATTTTGTCGGTAATAGCTTTGGTGACTTTAGTAGCAATCTCCTCAACCTGACTAATTGCTTGTTCAATAACCTTTGGTATTTTATGGGCAAACTCCCTGAGTTTATCGGTAATAGTTTTAACTTTAGCTGTCAGAGTCTCAATATAAGTCTTGATTTTATTAAAGAAAGGAACTAAACCTCCTGTAGTAGCACCACCTTCTGTAGTACTAATTAATTCCTCTAAAGCAGTTTGTAAATTTGTGATATCAAAGTTTTGTAAATTTGCCAGAGCTGTCTTTGTGCTAGCATCAATGCTCTCAAATTCTCTAGCAATCGCTCTAGTTCTTTTTATCAGTTCTTTAAATTGCTCTTTTTTTAGGGAAGTAGGGTCTTTTAGGGAATCCAGCAGTTTGTTATATTCTGCTATTAATTCAATTCGCCGCTTAATATTACTTTCAATGCGGCTAATAGCCTTGGAAGGAAGTTGTTCTGCTAAGGAGTTAATCTGTTCCTTAAAAATTTCGGTGAGGGCTTGTGACTCAAATTTTTTCAGTAATTCATCTGGATCTGACAATTTATCGAGTAATTTTTTTAGTCCTTTGAATAAAACATCCAAGGTGCGAACAGGTAGCATCCCTGCCTTGGTGACAAATTCTTCAAATTCCCCAAAGATAGTTGGTGTGCCTGTAGGCAATTCTCCGATACTGAAACTACCTATCAAGTCTTGAGTTAAAGAGGAAATCGTATCTTTAATTTCATCAGCAATCTTCAAATCTCCGAAATCAGCTGCCTTGGGTAAGGGAATGGCTGCGGTAAGGCTGTCGAAGTTAAGTTCTGTGAGTTGGTCGATTTTTCCGGATAATTCTGCTTTCAGTTCCCCAGCAGATAAAGGCACCTGGGCAATTATCTTCTTTACATTTGTAAAATCGACCTGAGGAAGCTGCTCTTCTATTTGCTGCTGATAATTACCAACATCAGGAAGACCATTTTGAGCCAGTTGAGCAACAGTACTTTCCGCTTGAGTACATTGATTTTGAGCATCAGCAAATGCTACTTTAGGATTAATGTCTTTGAATTGCTCGACAATAGAGAGTGCCATAATCTTGAGTCTGATTAACTTAATCTTGTGTGTAAAAGCTGGTTTAAAGCTAAAAACGGCAACTTAAATCCCAAAAATAGCTTTTAATCCTTCTGTTACTTTATCTAAATCTTTTGTGGCTTCTTGTACGGGTTCTAAAGCTCTTTTTAACGGTTCAAATGGGTTAGTAATTTCCGGAATAGTACCCAGTTGTAGAGCATCAGGAAGAGTGGCAACATCCATCAGATTCTTCGCCTTAACCTGAATCGAATCGTCTACCTTAGCAACACCTGCAAACCCTTGACTACTAGGAGGATCAGTATACTCAGCAATGGTCAAAGTATAGCTGAACTGCTCTGGCTCCTTAGCTAATTGAAACACCTCAAATCGTTCCACAATAACCTGGCCAAAGTAGCTTCTGCCAACAATTTCGGCAATAAAATCCACAGGTTTCCGCTGTTTGTAAATTTGTCGCAGTTTCTCCAAGTCCTTACTTGCTTGAGAACCGTAAAAGATACCACTAATCCCTAAGAATACTGAATCCCGTCCCAAGTCCTGCACAAGGTTTCCTGCCATACCAGGAACACGATGGGAGATCAAATTCGCTTGCTCTAGGGTGACCAGCCGATGCACCCGGTTTAGCTTAATTCCTCCTAACTCAATAGCCATGATTAGCTGCTCCCATAAAATCTACGGTATTCGCGACTGACTTTGCGAGCGATCGCGTCCATAATCTCATCTAAGTCCATTTCTGGTGTACCGTTGCGGCTGATCATATCTGTTTCAACCTCTGTTTCTAGCTTGCTGGGATCGGAAGAATGGGTAATAGGTAATGGGTAATCGGTAATAGGTAATGGCTGATGGGTAATAGGTAATGGGTAATGGGTAATGGCTGATGGCTGATGGCTGATGGCTGATGGCTGATGGCTGATAGCTGATGGCTGATGGCTGATAGCTGATGGCTGATGGCTGATGGCTGATAGCTGATGGCTGATGCCTGATGGATCACTGGAAGTTTGAAGAGCCTGGGGTGATGCAATATCAATATCCGCACCCAAGGGAAACCTCTGCAAGGTTTCGGGACTCGCACCACTAATTTCTTCACCACTCCCATAGTCATCAATCAGTTGATCGGGAGTTGCGTTGGTAAATAGTACTTGATCTCCGTTATCCTCCAAGTCCTCCGGATCTACTAGGTTTGAGTACAACGTGGGATCAGAGGCACTAACCAGATTAGGGTTTGCTAAATCTAGCTGTTCCTGGGAAGGTAATAATTCGGCCAGTTCTTTCAAACCCTGAACATTACTCGAATGCTTTGGTAAGACTACTTCTTCATTCCTGCCCAGAGTCGGTTTTTTAGATATAGGTTGGGTTGAGGGAGCAAAGGAGGAAGAACGGAAGAGTTCTTCATCTAGGGTCAGCTCCTGTGCAGGAGTAGTTGTGGGCACTTTCTGCCCTCTGCCCTCTGCCTTCTGCCTTCTGTTAAGAGTCTCTGTAGGCAGTATTGGTAATGGTGGCTTAAACTCCCCATCTGTATGCGCCAGTTCCTGTGCAGGGGGAACCTTCTGCCCTGTGCCCTCTGCCTTCTGCCTTCTTGTAGCCCCTGATTCCACCCTAGACAATACATCCCCTGAAGTAACAAAAACTTCGCTATTATTCCCCTTGCTTACTTGATCTCTACGGACTGGTGTTGACCAACTATCCTCCATAGTTGGATTAGGAGTTGCTAAACCTTTTGGGATAAACCCTGAAGTCAGCCAGGTCTCCAAAGCTGTGAATTCCTCACCTAGCTGTCCAACCTGAGATACAACTTCCTCTAAACAGCGGATTTCAGAGCAATCCTCACTCGTCAAATAATTCCCAGCTAACCCCCCTGCGGTGTATTCACCAATCAAGGCTTGAAACTCACTACGTAGGGCTTCCCCAAGAGCGACGAGAGCGTTATTGATATTAGGAAAGCTTTCCCCAGGCATCGCCATGACTAATTTCTTCATCTAACATTTGTAAGTATATCGAGACTTGCCCCATGGTCATTGTTTGCACTTGTTGGGGAGTCCAGCCAAATGCACGGGCTAAACGGTAGCTGGCTTTTACCAATGGGGAAGCACTCAAGCCATTTAGGTTTTTTTTTCCGTCAACCCACTGATTTGTCTAATTTGAGCGATCAAAAAGTTAACCAACCCCAGATGCATCTTTTTGACTTGTTCTAAGGAAAGCGCTGGCTTTACCAGTGATTCCTTGATCATCAACAAGGGAATTAACCCTGGATCATTTTTCCCGGCTTTCATAATTAGCCCAAACGTACCAATAGTCAAAGGACGTAGCTGCACAACCACATCAGCCTCTGACTGCTGATTGCTTTGAGTAGGTTGCAAGATATGTGGAGGCACTACAACATTAAAGATAACGGTAGAACCAGCTAGGAGTTCTTCTGGTGTTGGTTCCATTTGAGCATTGAATTCATTAGTTATTTGTCATTGGTTAACTCTTTTCCTCTGCACTAATGCGTAAAGCTTTAAAGCTAACTCCTTCCATCACAAAATCATCTTCAGGTAATTGAAAACTCCAGCTTTCAAACTTAACACCAAACACAGTAAGGGTACTACTTTGGTCAGGAAAGGCTGGATTTTTCAGGGAAATAACGATATTAAAGGAAGGTTGAGGAATTGCGGCAACTGGCGGAGGACTTGTTGCTCCATCACCCAGCAGCAGCCTAATTAAAGCCCCATTAACATGAGCTCGTTGCACGAAGCCAGAAACATTGATATTTCCGGGACGCAACTCCGTTGGGAAACGCTTACCAATTTCGTGGTAAGGTCGTAACTCATTTTCTACCTTGACCGTTACGTTCTGTAAGCGCCCAACTATACTCGAAAATTCATACTCACCAATTAAACTATCCGCAAGTTTACCTTCTACTGACTCACTGTCATCGACAGCTAGAACTAACGAGGCATCAGAACCGCGAAAGACATTAACATTGGGCATACTAGTCCTCCTAAATATTTCCGAAATTTAAGGATTTTCATCCTTCGTTGTGAGGGCAGCTGATGGTGCGTGACTGTCTTTTTTTACTCGAGATACATCGTCACCTGGATAAAGTCGATGCTAAAGGTTGGCATTAGAGTCATGGTAACCATCACCTTCCCTTCTTTTTCTTGAGCGCGGGTTGCTGATACATCAAGTTGATAACTTACCAAGGCTTCATTATCTACCATGCGCGTCAAGAAAGCATTCAGGGTAGCTTTCATAGCTCCCCGCACTCGTTCATTATTCAACTTGCCGATATAGGGATTGCAACTGCTACGAACTCCGTAGATTGCATAGTCTACAATCCGTCTGGTAGTGATTTGCTTCCAGGCTCCATCATCAGTGGTTATTCCCTTAACGATGCGAAATCCAGCCCGTTTTTCTACTGTTAAAACACGGTTTGTGACCAGTTTTTCCAGTTTTGCACTGTTAAATTCCGTAGTTAGACCTTCAATTGTTAGGGTTTTGTTAGTGGGACTGGTTTGTACAGGCAACGAAGAAAGCATCCCAGCCACAGCAGCAGCTAGGTAACTACCGGGTAGCTTGTTTTGCTTTCCTTGAGATGAAACCAAAATTCCCGGTGCTGTAAAAATGATGCGGTCATTGTTGACGGTGTGACCAGTAATAGTTTCTAAGCTATCTTTACCGTTGGTAAAGCCACTACCAATGATGCCAATCCGCTCTCGCTTGATTCCTGCTGTTGTCTTCAGGTGTCCCTCTAGAGCGGTTAACATCCCTGTTTTGGTAACATCTTGCCCAGCTAGTAACACAATGTTAACGATTTCATTCTCTAGGAGAGCTAAACTTCTTTTGTAATCGTCACTGGCGGCATCAGCACCATTGTTGCCTCCACTGAAGTTGGCATCATTTACGGGGTTTGGTTTTCCCGGTTTTATAGTCTCCTCAGCCTCCACCAAAGCTGATTTTTGATTAACCTCAGTCTTGAGTTCCTCAATTGTTTTTACTGAGTATGTTTCCTCAATTCTGTCCTGGAAGAGTTTGACTGTTATTTCTGTGTTAACTGTAACTGTAATCTTGATCTCATTGCCCCAATTACCAGGAGTTTTAGCTTGCAGCGTCAGCAATGTCTCCGAATCCGATTTCAATTCATATTTTGCCTTAGAGCAGCTTGACTTTGCAGCTGTCCGCACGGCATAAACTGTTTGCCCTCCATTTTGATAAATCAGCTCTAGAGCACGAATTAATGTAAGTTCATTTTTAGTCCCATCTTGCCACTCGTCACTTTTCCCAAAAATTTCCTTAGCTTCAGACAAGCTACCGAGCAATTGCACCTGGTCTACAAGTCCTTTTTCCGCTGTGCCAACAATTCCAATGTTCCCTGTAACTACCCCGCCAGGACTAATTAACCCCTGATCACGCACCTCAATGTAAGTGCCTGGTAAAACCATCGTCTGAGTCATGAAAACCTCCACAGGAATTCAACGATCATACTAATTATCCTGCGCACTTTAAAATTTTACTAGTGCATCACTACCATCGGATTCCAGAAGATAATTGCCCTGAAAAATTAGTTAAACTTTGTACCGGGTCTGAAATAGCCTATAATTAGGAGGTTTGTCCAGGGCAAAACCATCTAATTTTTTTAGACAAATGACTAAAATTATGTACTGAGGATTTAACAGGAGGATCGCTGTCTAAATAAGAAGTAGCGATCGCCATGGTAGTTTAACTTAACGATAATTCCTGTTATAGCAATTCTCTATGCCATGAGGTACAAAGGGATCCCCCGTTGGTCCCCCTTATCAAGGGGGACTTTTAGGTTTAAAAGCGTACCTCATAAATCCTAGAAACGCTATAGAATTATTTGCTCTGATCAGATCCTGATATCCTATTTCCCCTAAAGCCCTTATGTGCCCAGATGTTTCTATCCCTCAACCAGACCTCAGTAGCAATGGTTCAAACGTCCAAACCATGACTAATGTCAGGGAGTCAGTCTCACCACTGGTAAACTCAATTCCGCCATTGTTAGGAGCTTCTATAGTAGAGTTAACCAGCTGGATACAACAACAGGGACAACCAGCTTATCGAGGACGTCAGTTACACGGATGGATTTATCAAAAAGGAGTGCGATCGCTTTCTCAAATTTCTGTCTTTCCTAAACAGTGGCGTAACACCCTCGCCGATGTCCCCATTGGTCGGTCAACGTTACACTACCGCTTAGAAGCAAAGGATGGTACGGTAAAATACCTGCTCCAGTTATCAGATGGTCAAATTATTGAAACTGTGGGTATTCCCACACCAAAGCGTCTGACCGTTTGTGTGTCTTCCCAGGTCGGTTGTCCCATGGCTTGTGACTTCTGTGCTACTGGTAAAGGCGGATTCACTCGCAATCTGGCTCGCCATGAAATTGTCGATCAGGTTTTAACAGTAAGAGAAGATTTTCAACAACGAGTCAGCAATGTGGTGTTTATGGGTATGGGAGAACCCTTGCTGAATACCGAAGCTGTGGTAGGTGCAGTCAAGTCTCTTAATCAGGACCTGGGGATTGGAGCGCGATCGCTTACTATCTCAACAGTTGGTATTCCCGGTCGTATCCGCCAACTCGCTCAGCATCAACTACAAGTCACCCTTGCCGTCAGTCTACATGCCTCAAATCAGCAGCTACGGGAGCAACTGATTCCTAGTGCCAAGCACTATCCTCTCAAAGCACTATTAGATGAATGTCGAGACTATGTAAACTTAACAAGTCGCCGAGTCACCTTTGAATATATCCTTTTGGGTGGACTGAATGACTCTCAAAAACATGCTGTTGAGTTGGCTAAGAACCTGAGGGGGTTTCAGAGTCATGTCAATTTGATTCCCTATAACCCCATTAGTGAGGTAGATTACCAGCGCCCTAGTTACCGCAGGATTCAAGCCTTTGTTGAAGCTCTTAAGCAGCAACACATTGCTGTCAGTGTACGCCATTCCCGTGGTCTTGACAAAGACGCCGCTTGTGGACAACTTAGAGCATCTAGGAGTACTTAGAAGTAATGTTTTCGGTCATGTTTTAAAGGTTGCTTAGGTAGGATGGAGGCGAACAAAATATAAGCGATGCAGCGCGGTCTTGGGGGTTTCCCCCACTCGCTATTGCATCAAGAAGGGACGTTTTACTTACCCTTCTGTTAAAAACCTACCCTTATGAGTTCGCCCCCTCACCCCCTCATTGCTTAAGCACTAGGAGCATAGATGCCAGGGGCATAAGCCTCAACCACCCTGCCAGTGCGAGAGCAGCTAATCATTAAATAATCACAGACGGGGCATTGAGTCTGGGTTAGGTGAGTGTTTTGACAATAAATCTTTTGAGCACTACTGCCACAATTAGGACAGTAAACGTTCTGTGTTATCTGCATGTTAAACCTTGTTTTATTCAGTCAGTTATTAAAAAATGACTGCCTCTAACAAGCACCGACCCTGGTTCAACCATCTACTAGTACCGCTTTGGTAAATTCAAAATGAATTATTCAAAATTCAGATCCCGGTGCGCTTTCCGTAGGCGAATTAAATTCGCCACGGGTCGCACCGCAAGCTGATGATGTAAGCTTTTCGTTGGTTTTGAATGGTAGCTTTACTTTATTTGTGCTGTCTTGTACTAGTTAGATATAACCACTCAACTGATTAATCTGGAGGCAGCAATCGTTAATCTTTCCTTAACTATTGTATTTAAGTCTTATTTTTTTGGGAATTAATTTAACAATACTTAGCAATAGTGTTTACATATTTTAATATTCCGCACAAATTGGCACTCCAAGACTAGGTGATTTTTATTAAAAATAAGCTTCTATCCTATTGATCCCTAATTGATCCCTGATTATTTGCTGTAATTTTTTATACAAATACTTGATAATATCTACCGTAGACAAAACTAGTTTTATCACAAAATATGTGAGATATGATACCGTATTCGGTTGATTACTTATC
>NZ_JAAHFV010000170.1:0-13772 GCF_010672755.1 Moorena sp. SIO1F2 | reverse complement strand
GATTGTATTAACCAAAACCAATCAATCCTTCCCCTGATCAACCCATAAGTTACCCATAAGTTACCCATAAGTTATATCCCTTCCCTGATTACGAGTTTGGTTGATGTAGTGATAGGTTGGATAGTATTCGCACCAGTCTGATGATGGTAAGATTTGAGCAAGGGGGGTGTTTGATCAATCGCGAAAATGCCAAGCACGCCAATAAAGGAAGTAAACAAGGGAGGCGGATTGTTTTAACCAATTAATATTACAAGTAAGTAATATGACAATTTCGGCACTTCGCTAAATTTAGTAACTGACTAATAATTATGACCTGTGACTATCTTGCTTGATAAATTCAAATTTATCAAGTTAACTGTCCTAAGGTGGTGGTATTAATTAGCAATTAAATAGCGATTAAGTAGGGATTAACTAAGTTATGATTACTTGAGGTGATTGGTGTAGGTTATTGGTTGAGTGGGAGCATATAATCGTGAAAGCTGTTGGGTGGCATAGTAACTGGTTGTGGAAAATTTTTTCTCTAGTTGGAGAAATTTATTTAGGTATAGCAATACTATATCCTGTCCATGTTGCTAAGGCTGATTCTATTATACCAGCCGCAGATGGAACGGGCACTAGTATTACAATTGATGGCAATGATTTGACGGTTGACGGCGGTACATTTTCCGGAGATGGATCAAATTTATTCCATAGTTTTGAAAAACTTGGTCTGAATGCAGAACAGACAGTTACGTTTCTGTCTAATCCCCAAATTCGTAATATTGTGGGTCGGGTGATTGGAGGTGAAGCGTCAATTGTTGACGGGTTAATTCGGGTTGTTGGCGGTAACTCAAATTTAGTTTTAATGAATCCAGCGGGATGGGTGTTTGGTGCTAATGCTCGGTTGAATGTCCCAGGTGATTTGACCGTAACAACAGCGAATCGGATTGGGTTTGGTGAAGACAATTGGTTCACTAGCTTTGGGTCAAATGACTATCAAACTTTAATCGGTAATCCGAAGACTTTGGCCTTTGACTCGAATCAACCAGGGAGTATTATTAATGCTGGTAAGCTGGAAGTACTAGAGGGGAATAATTTAACCGTAATCGGCGGTAGTGTGATTACTACTGGAAACGTAAGTGCTCCCAACGGAACGGTTACTCTGGCTGCTGTAGATGGTGCTAATTTAGTTAGGATTAGCCAACCAGGACACCTATTAAGTATAGAAATTGAATTACCAACGGAGGCTGATGGGGAGCAGCTACCATTTACACCTCAGGATTTACCAACCTTGTTGACCGGGGGAGTTGAAGGGTTACAGACACCGATTGTGGTGAAGCCAGATGGGAAAGTAGAGCTTGCGGATTCTGGTTTACCAATAGAAAGGGGTGATGTGGTGGCTCGGGAGGTAAACGCTAAGACTGCTACACTCTCAGCTGCTAATAATCTGACTTTAGTCGAAAGCCAGCTATTTACTACTGGGGATTTGAATCTGTTGGCTGGCAATACAGTGCGATCGCATGATACTCTAGCGCGCCCCTTTATTGCTGAAGCCCTCGGCAATTTATCCATCCAGGGGAATCAAGCCATCGAGATTTCAACCTTCAATAATCAGGCTAGCGGTTTCTTCTCTGGTGGAAACATGGTACTGCGTTCCGCTAATCCCATACAAGGAAGTACTCGCTATCAAACAGGGGCTAGTTTTCGGATCGAGCAATTAGATGGTAGTCCAGGGAATTGGATTAGTCCTGATGATTCCATCATTCTAGCAAATGGTGATGTCAGTCTAGGCAACTACCAAGGCGCTTCCTTACATATTTTAGCAGGGGGTAGTGTTACCTTAGGCGAGATTGCGATTAATCCTAGTGATGACCCTAATCCTAAGATTAGTCCCACCAACTCCGATCCTTTTCTGGCTAATCTCGCTAATGTCCCTGTCTCTGACCAAAGCAATTTGGTGATTGATGGTGCTAATCAGCCCACCTTAGATATTAGAGCTGGGATTGATTGGACACAACTAGGAGGAATTCCAGGAAACACCTCAGGTAATCTTGTTCCTGATTTTAGTAATACTGTTATCAGTAATTTCACCAGTGCAGATATCAAAGTTAGCGATATTACCGTAGCTCGGGATGGATTGGTCAGGTTAACCAATCAGTATCTGCCTAATACTGCATTAACCACTGGTGCAATTCAAGTTGACACCATTAAGACCGGTGGTTTAAGTAATAGTAATGATAATCCTAATTCCCCACAAATCCTGATTGACTCTCGCAGCACTATCGAAGTCACTAAGAATAATCGCTTGGATACTTCCAGCAATAATACTGGTAGCGGAGGGGATATTACCCTGATTGCTGATGGCAATAGTAAATTACCTACAAATCAACCTACTATTCAAATTCCTAGCATCGATTCATTGGGTGGGGAGAGTGCTGGTAATGTTACTTTAATTACCAGAGGTGGTGATACCTTCATCAATAGTGGGGGTAGCGGTATCAATGCTGATTCCGCATCGGGCAATGGGGGAGCGATCGCAATTACAGCTACTAACGGTAACATTACTATCAAAAATCCCATCAACAGCCCCAGCACTCTAGTTATTGATACCGATGGTCAAGTCAGTCTCGGCAATCCCGACCAACCCTTACAAGTCAGTAAAATTAAAGATGTTTTGATTACCGCTGGCGGGATTGAAGTGATTTCCCAGTTGATGGCTGAAAGCATCACTATCCAACCAAAAGACCCTAATACTACTTTGGGCATAGGGAAAGATGCTGGTGGCACCTTCCAAATCACCACAGCGAATTTGCTCAATAATCTCGCTCTAGGCACTTCCGGTACCTTAACCATTGGCAATCCTGAATTTACCGGTGATGTAAGAATCCGCAACTTTGACCTGAGTCAGGCCAATCTCAATGTTATTGTCAGAGGCGGGGATATTCACTTTCTCAGCAGTGACACCAATCCTGCTGTCCAACTCGCTAATAATCAGACAGCTCAATTTATCTCTGCTGGTACCATCTTTGATAATCTGGGGACTGAAGTAACCATTGATGGGGAACAAGGGGCAGTTTTATTCGATGCTGAAAATGGATTTAGCTACGCCGATGCTAATGGTATAGATGTTCAAGTCAAAAATATTGCTGCTATTACCCGTAACAGTGGCGATATTATCCTTAACCTCCAACACCCCAATGCTGTGATTACTACCGTGGCTGGTGTGAATGGGATTAGCGCTGCTAATAATGGCAACATTAGTCTCGGACAAGATATACCTGGTGCTATCACTATTGATCAACCCATCCGTGCTCAGGGCTCAGGCAATATCTCAATTGGGGAATTCAACACTAATCAAATCAATCTCAATAGCAGTGTGACATCTGGCAGTGGTAACATTAGTTTCCTCAAACCCCTTAATCTTGGTAATACTAGTGCTAATATTAGCGCTATCATCAGCAGCACTAGCGGTAACATCACTTTTGATGGCACTGTTGACGGTAATCAAGACCTGAGTGTTAATGCTGGCACTGGCACCATTGAGTTGAATCAGGCAGTGGGCAGCACTATTCCCCTAGGAGATATTACCCTAACTGCTGATGAAATTAACCTTAACGGTACAGTCCAAGGGAATGCCACCATTACGTTAGAACCATTCAGCGCTGATCAAGCGATCGCAATTGGTGGCAGTGATACCGGCAATTCATCAACCTTAGCACTAACTTCCCAAGAAATCAACCTCCTGCAAGATGGCTTTACTGCTATCACTATCGGTAATCTTAACAGTAGCGCTAACATCACCATTGCTGAAACTGGGGTCACTTTCCAAGACCCAGTAACCATTCAAGCCCCAGCCGGGTCAGGTGCCATCATTGGCAATGGCACAATTCAAGGCATAGACAATGCTTCGATTACTCTAGAGGCCAATCAAAGCATTGCAGTTGGGAACATTATCACCAATGGCTCCGATATTAAGCTTACCGCTAGCAATGGAGAGGTATTCACCGATGACCTCAACACCTCTGGTATCAGTGGTGGTAATCTGCTGATCGATGCCTCCACTACCATCAAGACTGAGCTAATTAATACTAGCGGTAGTGTTGGGGATGGCGGAAATGTGCTAATCGACCCGATTGGGGATGTGGAAGTTAGTGCGATTAATGCTCAAGGGGGAGAAAACGGTAGTGGTGGTGATGTGGATATTACCGCTGGTCGATTTTTCCGAGCTACCGATACTTTTAGCGATCGCAATCAGACCACAGCTAGTATTTCCACTAGCGGCGGAGTGGCAGGAGGGTCGGTCATCATCCGACATAATGGCGGAGCTAGTTCCATACCCTTTACCGTAGGGGATGCTACCCTCAATGGTACTGCTGGAGCCATTACCACTGGCATCGACAATGCTATTTTGCCAACGCAACGGTTTCTGGAGTCCTATACTCAGGGGAATTTTACCAGTCAGATTCAACTGATTACTCAGCTAATTACTCAGTCATCTCCTAATACTAGTAATAATACTAGTAATACTGAAGTAACCAATAGTGAGCCAGATTTACCTGAGTTACCACAGGAAATACTCCCAACAGTGATGATAGAAGAAACTGAAGCATTGTCCAAAGAAATGCTAGTCTATCAACTAGAGGATTATTTTACCAGTCAAGTCACCGGTCAAGCCACCAGTCAAGCCACCGAAGCCACCGGTCAAGGGGAGTCATCTGTTCCTGAAATTAAAACAGCAAAAGACATTCAAACAGAACTCAAGGAAATTGAAAACGTTACCGATGCTAGACCGGCACTGATCTATGTCTTTTTTCGGAATTATGGAAATTTACCAGGACGAGACGTTGTCTTGAAAACCGAATTCCTCAACATCAATCCCAATGTAATTGTAGAGCCAAAGCCTAATGCTCCGTTGGAACTGGTATTGGTAACTAGCCAAGGCAACATGATCTACAAACGGATTGCTAATACCAGCCGGGAGCAAGTGTTAGCCTTAGCTGAATCATTCCGGGATAGTGTAGCATCTCCCAGAGCAGGGGTGTTTCGACCAGAAGACTTAGCTAAATCTCAACAACTCTATCAATTACTGATTAAACCCCTCCAGAAGACATTAGATGAACAAAACATCAATAACTTGGTGTTTGTGATGGATAAAAGCTTGCAGTCTCTCCCCTTAGCAGCACTCCATGATGGCAAAAGCTTTATTGTGGAAAAATACAGTGTTGGTTTAGTCCCTAGTTTGAGCTTGACCGATACCCACTATACCGATGTCAGAAATGCGCCAGTGCTGGCGATGGGTACAGCAAAATTTGACCAGCATCGAGACTTACCCTATGTGCCCAAACTAATCCAGCATCTTGTGGATACTTGGTCAGCTAAAGCCCTAGAAAACGACAACTTTACCGTGGCTAATCTTCAGGATGAAATTAATCATAAATCCTTTAATATCCTTCATTTAGGAACCCATGGTAAATTTCGGTCTAATGCTAGTGATTCCTACATTCAGTTCGGAAAAAAACGGTTAGGATTAGGAAAATTTGAAACCCTAGGATTAGAGCAACCACCGGTAAATTTATTGGTTTTAAGTGCTTGTGATACCGCCCTTGGCAATGAACAGTATGAATTAGGATTTGCTGGATTTGCCTATCAAGCCAAAGTGCAATCGGTTTTAGCTAGTTTGTTAGCAGTGCCTCAAAATGGAACGTTTAAACTCCTGAAGTCATTTTATGACCATTTAAATATAGTTCCTAGAAAAGCAGAAGCCTTAAGACTAGCTCAAGTCGAGATGCTTAAGGATAACAGTAATAAGAAACTATCCCATCCTTACTATTGGGCATGGTTTACTATTGTGGGGAATCCTTGGTAGTTTTAGAAGGGAGTAGGGAGTAGGGAGTAGGGATTAGGGATTAGGGAATCGGGAGTAGGGAGTCGGGAATCGGGAGAAGAGTGTGGGAAGTGTGGGAAGTGTGGGAAGTGTGGGGAGGGTGGGGAGAGGAGAGAGTATCAGTATCTAAATGCGATGGATTGCTTTTGCTATCAATTCTATGTTTACATCTCAACTAGAAATGCTATATAGATGACATGCTTGAACAAATTGGTAACAATTGAGGTTGGAAGCGATCGCGCCCCGCGTGACCATTCGCGTAGCGTGGCCTTTTGGCCAAGGTCAATCGCATTTATCCTCCCCACTCTCCCCATCTCCCCACACTTCCCACACTCTTCCCTACTCCCTACTCCCTACTCCCTACTCCCTACTCCCTACTCCCTACTCCCTACTCCCTACTCCCTACAGCTGACGTAGCAGTTAAGGCACCTACAGCTAATAGACCTAATACAGTTGTTGGTTCAGGAACGGTAGCCGAGGCTCCGTCATAAAACACGGTAATGTCAAAGGTCACATTTTGATCAGCTTCTCGAAAAGCAAGAACTGCCTCACCAGGAGCAACACTTCCTGAGGTTAGCAACAGTTTTTTCATATCCTTAGAGAAGATGAGTTCGCTGAAAATATCAGAAATACTTTCCTTACTCCAGGCTGCATCTTCTTCAGCAGGAATTGTGTAGAGGATACTGGTTAAGGTCTTGTCGATGTTATTTTCAATTACTACTCTACGCCCAACATCTGTGGTAATGGAATCCCCAGTTTCACAAAAAGGAAGACAAAGTTGGGCAGTAGGTTCCTCACCAACGGGGGGCTTAACAACTACATTTTTAACTAGTGTAATTGCCTGGGCTGCACTAGACATTGCCACAGTCATCAATGCTGCTGATGCTGTAGTCATAGCTAATTTTTGAGCCATCCCTTTGGTGACAGCTAATGATGATGATAATTCAGCCATCTAAATCCCTGATTAATTTTCCTAGGTCATGCTACCAAACAATCTGGACATTTTTTATAAATTTTTGATAAACTTATCATGAAGCTTATCTTCAAGATTGTGAAGGCTTTTAAGAATTGAGCTTGTAGGAATTCAGCTCAGAAGCGAACGCGCCCCGCGTGACCATTCGCGTAGCGTGGCTCAAAGGCCAAGGTCAATCCCATTCATCTCGCCCCGACTCCCGACTCCCGATTCCCTACTCCCTACTCCCTACTCCCTACTCCCTACTCCCTACTCCCTACTCCCTACTTATGGATACAAACGCCGCTGAATTACAAGAAAAAATTCGCCAACAATTTGATTTTGGCCCCTATCCCAGAATTCCCATCGACCGCTCCCCAAAAAAGCAGCTAAGCTTACTTTATTTCCATAATTTAATTACTCCCTATTATTTAAGAAATCACCAAGTCATTAATCCAGACCAGAAAGTTATATTAGATGCTGGCTGTGGCACTGGATACGGCACATTAACCTTAGCAGAAGCTAATCCCGGAGCCAAAATTATTGGGATTGATATCTCGGAGCAGTCTCTGGATTTAGCCCGTAAACGCTTAAGCCATTATGGATTTGAAGAGGCAGAATTTCATCAGCTTTCTATTTATGACTTACCTAGCACTGGTTGGGAATTTGATTATATTAATTGCGACGAGCTACTGTATTTATTTCCTGATCCAGCCGTTGCCATGAAAGCCATGAAAGCGGTTTTGAAGCCTGAGGGAATTATTCGCAGCAATCTACACAGTAAGCATCAGCGTCATTTGTATTTTCGAGCTCAAGAAGTCTTCCATGTGATGGGATTATTTGATGACAATCCCGAAGATATGGAAATTGAAATTGCTTTAGATACGATGAAAGCGTTAAAAAATCATGTTGAACTAAAAGCTAGAACATGGGATATTAAATATGAGGGAGAAGACGGAAAAGAGAGAGTTTTAATGAACTATCTTTTCCAAGGGGATAAAGGCTACACTATTCCTGATTTATTCGCTGGCTTAAGAGAGGCTAATCTAGAATTTATCAGTATGGTTCATTGGCGACAATGGGATTTAATGAGTCTATTCAAAGAACCAGATAATTTGCCAGTGTTTCTAGCCATGAGCTTGCCAGATATTTCTGTGGAAGACCGACTGCATTTGTTTGAGCTATTACATCCTGTTCATCGGCTCCTGGATTTCTGGTGTGGACACCCGGACCAAGGCCAATCCTTTACCCCAATTTCCGAGTGGACAATGTCCGATTGGCAGAAGGCTAAAGTACATCTCCATCCTCAGCTGAATATACTAGACGTTAAACAAGACATGCTCAAAGCTATTACTGAATTACAGCCTTTTGAAATCAGTAGGTATCTGCCAGTGAGTGGAGTTCAATCTCTGGTAGACAGTGCCGTTGCCTCTTGTCTATTACCTCTATTCGATTCCCCTCAGTCGATGCCATCTTTAGTAAAGCGATGGCAGAGATTGCGCCCAGTAGATCCGGTAACCCTGGAGTCAATATCTGATCAGAAGGCGTTTGATACGGTGAAAGAGGCATTGATGGGATTGGAGAATTATGGATACGTATTGGTTGAAGGTTTGGAGGTTGAAGGTTGAAGGTTGGTAGGTTGAAGGTTGGTAGGTTGAAGGTTGAAGGTTAGTTTGTTGTAGGTTAGTTTGTTGAAGGTTGAAGGTTAGTTTGTTGTAGGTTGAAGGTTCCCGATTCCCGATTCCCGATTCCCGATTCCCGATTCCCTACTCCCTACTCCCTACTCCCTACTCCCTACTCCCGATTCCCGATTCCCGATTCCCGACTCCCGATTCCCTATTCCCTACTCCCTACTCCCTACTCCCTACTCCAACAGTCCCGCATCGATTCCTAGTGCCTCAAGTTGTTCCGGACTAAGAGCCTTCAATTGGGCTACCAACTGTTGCCGCTTTTGTTGCTCCTGCTGGACTTGAGCCTCCGCATACGCTGCTCGCTCCTGGCCAGTCAGTAATAGATTTCCCTCTCGATCCCACCATCGCAACCAAGGTTGTTCCGCTAGACCGAGATACGTGCCTCGCCACACCCCTAGTTCTACATTCATTCTATTAATGGGATAGTGGTTACGCTCGTTGGGACTCAGGCGCTCGTAGGTGCCATCTTCCCAGTGGTACACTTCCAACTCCCCGGTATTGATCATAAATATACCGTAATAGGGAATGCGAATAATTTTCTCGTATACCCAGAATTTACCTGGTTTTTGAACCTTGCCATCTACTGCTTGCAACGGTGTTTGATCCCGTTCTTCGGTTCCTGTACCCGATGCAAACTCTAGGGCAATCAAAGGTGTTATATATTCCCGCCACAGTACATAAGAGCGTCTAATCTGGCCATCCAGTCGGGGCGGCACGTCAGGCACATAAAACCAATCCGGGGCTTCTGCACCTTTTTCGGGGGGGTTAGTCTCCCGCCAGTAAATCCCACAATCTTGACCGATGGCATAGCGATTGTCCGGGTGAAGCTCTTGCAAGACCGGCTCTATGGAGTCAGTCAGAAGAATGCTTTGGGGATGTTTCTGAAAGTTGTTGACAAAAGTTCCATCAGATTCTGGCAATTGGGTATGGTCTGGAAAAGGGCGCAGTTGTTCGTCAATGGTGGTGTTGGACTGAACCATAGCTCGAAGGTGTTGAGAATTTATGGGAACTTGTGTTGTTAGCTATCAGCTATCAGCTATCAGCCGTCAGCTTGTAGGGTGGGCAAAAACACTTTGGTAGTTTGCAGTAGTCTAGATCATAGAATTTTGCCCACCAGTGCTGGTTTATGTGAGATTTGCGTTCGCGAAGCGTGACCAAAGGTCAATCCCATTAATCTACAGGACTTACGCGGTTAACTTGATTTCGCCCCCCTAGCCCCCCAATTTTGGGGGGAAATTGAGTTAAAGTCCCCCAGAATTGATACCGTTGGCGAAATTAATATTTGTTTACACAAGAGTAGCAGATGGGTAACTTTAAGTTCATGCTCCCCCAGAATTGGGGGTTGGGGGGCTATAAAGACTGCTGTCTTCAGGCTGATATTACTAAATGTTAAATTCGCCAGCAGTATCAATTTTGGGGGGAAATTGAGTTAAAGTCCCCCAGAATTGGGGGACCCACGGGGGCAAATGCGTAAGTCCTAATCTAAAAGTTGCTTACTATAGCAATCTTAATGAAAACCAGACCGATTCATCCGTTGGTGGTGGGCAGTGCTTACTTTAGCTATCGGTTGCTGATCTGATCTTGCTGATCCACTGCCCACCCTACATCTATATCTACATCTACTCTCCCGACTCCCGATTCCCGACTCCCGACTCCCGACTCCCCACACCTCAAAAAATTTTTTCCCCTAGATGATATGAAAATTGAAACAAGTGGGTAAGTTAAGTCTAGAAGAAAACAATTCATAAGCATTCAGCTATCAGCGGTCAGCGATTAGCGCTACGCGCACGCTACGCGAACAGCTTTCAGCTTATGGGTGATCACAGGCTGGAAGCCTGTGCCACATTACTTGACTTTTGAATAAAATAAGCTGACCACTGACCACTGACCACTGACCGCTGAATACTTACAACAAATCAGCATCCCACACCTCCAGAAAGACTTATGAAAACTGATCTAAAAGTTAAACTGCTACAGCACCTGACCCAGAAAAAGCAAGACGAAGGTTTTACTCTAATTGAACTACTGGTTGTAATCATCATTATTGGAATTCTATCCGCTATTGCTCTGCCTTCTTTCTTGAACCAAGCGAATAAGGCCAAGCAGTCAGAAGCTAAAACCTATGTAGGTTCCATGAATAGAGCTCAGCAAGCTTACTACCTGGAAAACGATGAATTTGTAACTGAAACTACTAATTTTGGTGAGTTAGGTCTTGGGGTTGCCACACTGACTCAGCACTACATTTACGGGCTAAAGGACGGAGGTAACCCGACAGCAAGCGTCTCTAACTATGCAGACCCAAGAGATAAGGGCACTGAGAACATTGATGATAAATCTTCGCTCAAGGCATATCAAGGCGTCGTAGCCTTAGGTGAGATAGAAGAGACCAGTGAAGCCACCACGTTGGCTGTATTATGTGAAGCTAGAAAAGCTGTGGCAATTAATGGTATAAAGGGTGTAGATGCAGATGCTACTCTTGATGCAAACGATAATCCCACGTGCGTTAACCCAACCGACTGGAAGCAGTTATAAGGTTTTAATACTTATAGTAAAGCCTTGCTGAGAAGACTTTTCATCGCCGGAAATCAAGTATTTACTTAGAGTGGGTAGCACCGTCTACCCACTTTGTTTTATGGAAATACTTCAGTGGACAATTACGCTAATGATGTTTTAAATAGTATTAGAAAATGGGGTGATATCTTTAATTTAAATAGCAAAAAAATATGACTAACTGGCAGCAACAAGCGGAGCACTATCTAATTCAGGGAAACTACAGTAAAGCCGCAAGTTTATACGAACAGGCGATTGAAGCAGAACCGGATGTGATCGCCTACTACTGGCATTTAGGGTTACTGTTCCTCTTGCAGGGTCAAGAGACAGAAGCCCAAACCACATGGCTGCTGGTGATGGCGGAGGCGGAGTCAGAGCAATTAGAGACGTGGACTGAGGAACTGCTCCAGGTGTTGCAAACGGAAGCTGAGCGCAGGCAGGAGTTAGGGGATGATGCCCTAGCCTGGGCAATCCGCCAGCATATGCGGGAAATTTGCCCCACGAACCTGACTAATCTCTTGGAAATTATTGCCCTCAGCATCAAGCTAGAAACCTTTAGCGGTGATGACTTGACGGAGCTGGGGGTGATTGAACTGCTAAAAACCCAGCCAACGGTAGAATGCAATCAGCAATTACAGGACTTACGCAAGTGCCCCCTAAATCCCCCAATTCTGGGGGACTTTGAGTCAACAACCCCCCAAAGTTGGGGGGCGAGGGGGGCAGGAGACTTTGAGTCAACAACCCCCCAAAATTGGGGGGCGAGGGGGGCAGGGGACTTTGAGTCAACAACCCCCCAAAATTGGGGGGCGAGGGGGGCAGGAGACTTTGAGTCAACAACCCCCCAAAATTGGGGGGCGAGGGGGGCAGGGGACTTTGAGTCAACAACCCCCCAAAATTGGGGGGCGAGGGGGGCAGGAGACTTTGAGTCAACAACCCCCCAAAATTGGGGGGCGAGGGGGGCAGGAGACTTTGAGTCAACAACCCCCCAAAATTGGGGGGCGAGGGGGGCAGGAGACTTTGAGTCAACAACCCCCCAAAATTGGGGGGCAGGGGGGCAAAAGCAACTAAACTTCGTAAGTCCTAAATTATTAAAAGATGTTTTAGAGCAGATACTAGAAGCCCAACCATTGCATCCAGCCTCCCTAGCATTCACCGAAGCTTGCTTAGCTTACCTGCCTAATCCTGAGGTTTGGTTCTGGCCGTTGCTGTCAGCCTGTATGAAAATTGGTCATACTTTAAAGCAACCGACCATTGCTGCTAGTTTTCTGGAACGTTATCGCTCCTTAAATCTTCAGAATCCTCATAATATAGAAATATTAAGACATCTCGCTACCTTTTATCAAGATGCTCGTAATTATGACCAGGGCATAGAAACCGCTAAGTTGTGCTATTCCTTATCGGAATCCTTACCAGACAAAATCTCCGGAATTAACTTGGTACTGCGGGGGATAATGAATGCGGGGGGCTATTGGCAGGAGGTGTCTGCGGCTTGCCAGACCCTAGAATCACTGCTGGTTTCACTAATTAAGGAACAACCAGCTAACTTGTCTGATGTTGAGACTCTGCGTTTGCTTACCCCATTCTTTTCTCTGGCTCATTTTCAGGACGAGCCTAGCCATTTTAGACCAATTTTGAATCAAATCGCTGAGGTGTTTCAGAGGAATATTCGGGTTTATGCCAAGGAAAGAGCGGAGTGGTATGGATCTGTTAATAAAGGGAGCAGGGAGCAGGGAGCAGGGAGCAGGGAGCATGGATCCCCCCTCCTTAATAAGGGGGGAATTGAGGAGGGAGCAGGGAGTAGGGATTATGGATCCCCCCTCCTTAATAAGGGGGGAATTGAAGAGAGAGGAAAAACTACCAGACCCTTAAAAGTCGGATACTTGTCAGGTTGTTTAAGACGGCATTCGGTGGGCTGGCTAGCTCGTTGGCTGTTTGAGCATCATGACCGCGATCGCTTTCAACTTTATGGCTATTTCCTAGACTACAAGCTAGTAAAGGATCACCTCCAAGAATGGTATATCAATCAAGTAGACCATCCTCGCAAATTAGGGATTCATGTTTTAGAAGCGGCTGAGCAGGTTTATCAGGATGAACTGGATATTTTAATTGACCTAGATAGCATCACCCTGGATCTCACCTGTGCAGTCATGGCTCTGAAACTGGCACCAGTACAAGTGACGTGGCTAGGGTGGGATGCTTCAGGATTACCTGCCATTGATTACATGATTGCTGACCCCTACGTATTACCGGATTCCGCTCAGGAGTACTATTCCGAGAAAATCTGGCGCTTACCCCAAACCTATATTGCTGTGGATGGGTTTGAAGTGGGTGTACCGAGCTTACGTCGGGACCACCTGGATATTCCCAACGATGCCACCATTTATCTCAGTAGTCAGAAGGGATACAAGCGCAATCCCGATACCACAAGGCTGCAAATGAAAATTATCAAAGCGGTCCCCAATAGCTACTTTTTGATTAAAGGCAAATCTGACCAAGACTCGATCAAACGGTTCTTTAACCAGATTGCGGAAGAAGAAGGGGTAGAATGCGATCGCCTCCGGTTTCTACCAGAAGTACCTACGGAAGCGGTTCATCGTGCCAACTTAGGCATTGCGGATGTGGTACTAGATACCTATCCCTACAATGGAGCCACCACTACCCTGGAAACCCTCTGGATGGGTATTCCCCTAGTCACCCGAGTGGGAGAACAGTTTGA